>CALBSD010000001.1 GCA_937927625.1 uncultured Actinomycetes bacterium
GAACAAGGGTTTCTTGCAGGTGGAATATCAGCACCCGCGTCACTTCAGTTCACCTCGCAATTTTGTCGAACATGAAATTGTTCCCGGAATGGTGTGGTCACATGATGACATCGCATTGCGGTCCATCACTGAAGAACATGCGCAGACACAAGCGGCAATCGAAGCTGGATCAGCTGCGGCACGAATGGCAGAGAGTTCCGAAGAGGAGCCATATCGGGTGATCACTCCGCGTGAACTCGACGCATTTATGCGTGATCCACTTTCAGCCTTCGTGCGTACAGGTTTAGGTATCAACACGTGGAATAACGAAGAAGACGATGAGCCTGCAACGATTCCACTTGAGTTAACGCAGCGTGAGATTGGCCAATTGCGGGGAAATCTCGCTTCTGCTGTGCAATCAGGTTTCCACTCGGCTCACTGGACAAAAGTGAACACCGCTGTTGGCAACATTCCGATGGGTGCATATGGTTCGCAATTGGCTGAAGAAATCGTTGGGCGTGTTGATGAGTTAGGCCAAGTCGCTTCTGACTGGGGCATTGAACTCGATGAACTCATGCCGTATGAGGTGCGCATTCCCTACGCAGGTGGAGAGGTTGCGGGCAACCTGATGGTGTATCCAGCAGCCGAGAATCACATCGCAGTCGTTGACCTCGGAAAGCGGACGTCCAAGTCTGAAACCAATTTGCGCAATCGCTTGGCTTTGTGGCTTTTGCTATTGCAGGCCTCCGGATATCGGATGGAAGGCGCAATTGCTGTTGTTGTTTCAGAAGAGACTCGACAGGGAACTAAATATCCCACAACCATCTGGCATTACGTACAGCTTGACCCGAACATGACGCAGGACTCAGCGATCCAGAAGGTGCAAGGGCTCGCAGTGATGTTTGAAGAGGCGGTGAAGACGCCGTATCCAAAGTTCAGCGGCACTATTAATCAGATTCTGAAAGATGATCAAAAGAAGGCAGAGGATGCGTTCGATAGTTACCTCTCGATGTCGAACAAGAGCAACGATGGTGAAGAGTACAAATACCTTCAGACCATGGAATGCCTCGTATACGGCACGCATCCAAAATTTGATGATGTCTTTGGCGCAGGGTCTCCTGTAGTTGATTTTTATCAACGATTCGCATCAGTCGAGTTAGCAAAAGATGATGACATCGGGAAAGACCTGGGTCTGAAAAATATTCCACCCACAAATGAGCCTGGTGGAAAAAAGAAGAAAAGGTATATCTACGCATGAGTGATGTACTGAATCTCAAAGATCAAACGCTTGAAAATGGTCTCTTCATTGAAGCGAGCGCTGGCACCGGTAAGACGTATTCCGTTGCTGCACTTGTAGTGCGCGAGCTCGCACTGAACGATGACCTCTCTATTTCTCAGATATTGGTCACGACGTTTACTCGTAATGCGGCGGCAGAACTTCGTGACCGCGTACGTCGTCGATTGGTGAAGACCGCTGAATCGTTGCGGAAAAACTCCAACGAAGAAAATGATGTCATCGTTGAGTTTTTGCTTGCTGACTGTTCAGAAGCAGAGCGCATCGTCCGTTCTCATCGCCTCATGCGCGCTGTTGTCGAATTCGACACTGCAACCATTGCAACGATTCACTCTGTGTGCTCGAAAATCATTTCGTTGTCGGCCGAATCGACGTCGATGGCGGGTGAGGAAGTGCAATCCCGACTGATTGCCGAGGTCGTCAATGATGCACTTGTCGCACAAGCTCATCAATCGCCCACGTTGCCAGAGAAGAAGATTGTCGATGTCGTGACTCAACTCATCGGAGAGCCACTCACCAAGACCTGGTTTGATGAATCTGCAGTGAGCGACATTGGGCTGATGCAACGTATTGATGCAGTCATCAAAGACTGTGTGCAAAAGATCGAAGAAGAACTCCGGAAGGCACCAACCTTTGACTATCTCATTCGCCGAGCTTTCCAAGTCATCAGTTCCGACGAGGTTGAGGGTGTCCTTGCGGAATTTCGTCGCCGCTATAAATATCTCATTGTCGATGAGGCTCAGGACACCGACTCACAACAGTGGGAAATCTTCCGTGGAATCTTTCCAATGGGAGAAGATCTCGGCGGCGCATTAATCGCAGTGGGCGATCCAAAGCAGTCCATCTATAAGTTCCGTGGTGCAGACATTGATGCGTATCGAATCGAACGCGACAAGGGTCTTACACGCACGCTCCGCACGAACTACCGCTCCGACTCGCCAGTGATTGATGGCCTGAATGTTCTGTTTGAAGGGACCGAATTTGGCGAGGGAATCCCGTACGTCTCGGTTGATGTCCCGGATGAGAAGAAGGATTCAGAACTTAAGGGAATGGCTCCTGTGGAGATATTGAATGTTCCTGACCCCAGTGGTCCAGCGGGCATTGCGTCTCCCACCGCAAGGCGTGTCTCTGCTTATTTGCATTCCGATGTTCTCATTGACGGCAAAAACGTTCGCCCGAGTGATGTCGTGGTGCTTGTACGCAGCGGTTGGCAGGGTCAACTCATTGAGCGGGAACTGCGTGAATTAAAGATTCCCGCTGTCAGTAGCGGAACCGCGTCTGTGATGGACAGCGAAACTGCCGAGCATTGGCGTGTGCTGTTGCTCGCCTTAGAACGTTTTGCTGATGCTGGTCGAGTCCGTCATGTTGTCGGTACGCCCATCTTTGGTGTGCCTCTGTCGTCGCCAGCGTTGTTGGACGATGGCTTCATCGGAAAGATTCAGGAAACGTTGGCTGAATGGTCCGGTATTTTGCGTCGTCAAGGTGTTGCTGCCTTGACCTCCAGGATGATGTCTGACCCTGGCACCATCATGTCTTTGTCCGCGGGACTCTCGGGTGAACGTCGCCTGACCGACTTCAGCCATGTTGCGGATTTGTTGAATGCAGAAACAAATGGTGCGGGCTGTTTTGCCACCGATGTGCTTGATGCATTTACTCGCCTGGTGGAAATTGACAGTTCTTCAGAACTAGTGAGTCGTCGCGTTGAGAGCGATTCATCTGCAGTGCAGATCATGACGATTCACGTGTCAAAGGGCCTTGAATTTCCATTAGTAGTTGTTGCCGACTCTTGGAAAGAAGACATCTCAACAAACCAGAAGAAGAAATTGCCGATCATTCGCCTTCAAAAAGAAGATGCACAGCCAGTGCAAGGTCGTGTTGCTGACATTGGTTACGTCACCGGCGAGGTCTCTCCGATCAGCGTGCAGCGGTTGCAGGACGAAGCGTCAGAAGAGTCGTCTCGACTGTTGTATGTCGCGGCCACCCGTGCGAAACACCATGTATGCATTCTTCGTCCTCTCGACGGAAAGGTGTCTGTTATTGACAACCGCATGAGTGCATCAGCGCTCGCCGGTGAATCAAGTGCAGTCGCTGTGGCGAACGTTGACGACCTTCCTGCTGTCACACGTTACGTGGCGCCCAAGAAAGATGATGAGACAAAGAAGTTGCTCGTCGCTTCATCGCCGTCAGGAATAGTTCAGACATATCGCCGTACTTCGTTCACCGGCATCACCGAAATGCAAAAGGGCGTAAGTGTTGTTGGTGCAGCTCGTATCGACACTCGGTCGGGAACCGAGGAAGGGGAGCGACTCTTCATTCGCAGTGTCGGGTATGCCTCGGCCAAAGCCCCGTTGGGCGTTGCTGAGATGCCACTTGCGCGTATTCCTGGTGGTGCTCACATCGGAAAAATTCTACACACCGTGTATGAGCATGTTGATCCTTCACATGAAGACCTTCCAGGCCATGTAGCAACGATTGTGAAGCGCCATGTATCTGGCACGTTGTTCATGGAACACGGTCAAAACATCATTAATGGCATCGTCTTGTCTTTGTGCACTCCGCTGGGTGGTCCAGTTGGTGAACACTCTCTGACATCGCTGGGTCTGAAGAACCGAGTAGCGGAAATGTCTTTCGAGATGTCATTGGCGCATTTGTCCGCAGGAGTACAGGCAAGCGATATCGGCAAACTGCTGAAGAAGTCGATTCCCGCAGACGATCTGTTGGCACCGTACGCCGAGACATTGTGTGATCCATCGTTCAATATTTCGCTTGCGGGTCTTATCAATGGTTCTATCGACGCGTTGTTGCGTGTCGAACTCAAAGACGGTGAACCACGATTCTTCATTAGCGACTACAAGAGCAACAGGCTTGACCGCGACGGGGATGAATCAATGATTCAGGCATATTCGGCAGAGCGAATGTTGCATGAGATGGAACATCACCATTACCCATTGCAAGCCCTCATTTATGGTGCAGCCATCTACCGTTTCCTTCGGTGGCGTGCCCCGCAGATTGATGCTGATGCAGCGATTGCAGGTTTCGCCTACATGTTCATTCGTGGCATGGTAGGGGAAAACACGCCAGTCGACTCCTTCGGACATCGAACGGGCGTCTTGACGTGGACTGCACCCTCTGGGTTCTGGAGTGCATTGTCTGATCTCTTCGCTGGAGGTCAGAAGTGAGTGAGTCAACTCTGAACCTTGATGTGGCTATTGAGAATCGCATCATCGACCTTGTTGATGTGGAGTCTGCGCGCCAAATCTTTGCGCTCGCTAATGCGCAGAAATCGAAAGTGCGAAGCGACACTGCCGTCTTGATGGCGGCGTTGGCATTGCACGCTTTCCGAGATGGTCATGCTTGTCTTGATGTTGCAAACATCGATTCCTGGCGCGGAGAAAACTCTTCTGATCTTGCTTGGCCAACAGATGCTTCCGTGTGGGAGAAAACTCTTTCGGAAAACACTGATGTCTTTAGTTCTCCTGAAGACCTTCAGACACTTCCGCGCGCGCCTTTCATCATTGAAGATGGCCGTGTCTATATCTCTCGTGTGTTCCAAGAAGAAGTCGACATCGCCAAGCGATTGCTGTTGAAGAATGGCTCAACTGTCACTGTGGTGTTGGGCGGCCCAGGTACGGGCAAGACTCGGTGGGTGGCAGAGCGTCTTCGCTCTATGGAATCGGGCACGGTTCCGTCGCTTGCGCTCTGTGCGCCAACAGGTAAGGCGTCGCGCCATCTGAAGTCCGTTCTGGATAAGCGACTGCGTGAGAGTGGTGCGAGCGAGGACGTGTTGGAAGCACTTCATCACGCGCCGTCAAGCACCGCTCACAAATTGTTGGGATATCACCCAGCACGCACGCCAAAGTTCCGCCATGGTCGACACGAACCATTGCCGTACAAATTGGTGATTGTTGATGAGGCATCGATGATGTCATTGTCGATGATGAATCGACTTCTCTCGGCGCTGCGTCCAGATGCTGAGTTGTGGTTAGTAGGCGACCCCGATCAACTTGCGAGCGTTGAAGCGGGTTCTGTGCTTGCAGATATTGCTCGTGGTGCAAAGCGAGAAGCCTCAATGCTCAATAGTCGATACACGGAGCTGACAGAACAACATCGCTTCAGCTCTGATTCACCCATCGCACAGTTGGCAGCAGCAGTGCGCGATGGTGACCTCGAAGGTGCTCGGGCAATCTTGCACACTCCACATCCTGATTTCCTGTGGATCGATCCGCTGGCTGAACCAGAGAAACTGGCGAATGTGCAGGTTGAAGTTCTGACCCATGCGAAGAGTGTTCTTTTGTATGCCGAAGCAGGCGATGTAGAAAACGCATTGAGGACAAAGTCACAATTGCAAGTTCTTGCTTCAACGCGTGATGGGTCACTCGGTGTGTATGACTGGAACCAGTCGGTGGAGGCGGGGCTCGGACCTGCAACTGCGCAACGGTGGTATGCAGGTCGTCCCATCCTCGTGACTCGCAATGATTCCTCCACCGGGCTTGCCAACGGTGATGTCGGGATCGTGTGCCGCATCGATGGACAACTTCGTGCTTTTATCGGTGACCCAAAGGCGCCGACAGATATTGCTCTTGCTCGATTGCCAGATACGGACACTGTTCACGCATTGACAATCCATAAGAGCCAAGGCTCCGAATATGAACACGTTGTCGTTGTATTGCCACAATCAGGCTCTCGCATCGTGACTCGTGAATTGTTGTACACCGGCATCACGCGTCCGCAAAAGAGACTCACGTTGATAGCGACCCTCGCCTCAATTGAGACTGCGATAAAAACACCGATTCGTCGTGCAACCGGGCTTGCCGAACGTCTTTAAAACAAACGCCGATTAATCGTCGGCAAAATTGAGCGTAAATTATTTGTTCATCATTTACGATGAACTGTGGCGAGTTCATCTCGTCATCAATCCAACTTCCCCGTACACATCGCTCGCGATCAGGAGGAAACTATGTCGGTTGATGAAATCAGCAGGATGCGATTAGCGAAACGTGCAGTCGAAGTATTCGGAGAAGCGGAGGCGATGGCTCTGATGGAACACCTTCCCATTGGTGGTATTGCAAACCTCGCAACTAAAGATGACCTTGCGTTGACTCGCGCGGAGTTGCGCGCAGACTTCGCTGAACTTCGCAGTGAGTTCGGCACGTTGCGCGGCGAGTTTGGGGAACTGAAAGGTGAGTTCGGCACGTTGCGCGGCGAGTTTGGGGAACTGAAGGGCGAGTTCGGCACGTTGCGCGGCGAGTTTGGGGAACTGAAGGGCGAGTTTGGCACACTACGCGCAGACATTGCGGAACAAATCAATCGTCAAACAATTACCTACATCGGATCTATGACCGGAATCATTGGACTTATGTTGGCAATTATGAAATGGGCCTAAGCCCAGCAGTTGATTACCGCTTCAGCCAGCTAGGGCGAGACTTCTCGAATGAGTCGATTTCGGCGGCGTGAGTCATTGTGATTCCAATGTCATCAAGGCCATTCAAGAAGCGATGCTGAGTTGGTGCGTCCATAGGGAATGACTCCTTGAAGCCTGCTGCTGGAACTTCCACCAACAACTTCTCCATGTCCACCACAATCTCAGTGTTTGCATCTGCCTCAATGAGCTCCCACAACTTCTCAACAGCTGCTTGCGGAAGGATGACCGGGGCCAAACCATTCTTTGTGCAGTTGTTGCGGAAGATGTCACTGAAGCTTGGTGCGATGACTGCATCAAAGCCGTACTGCTGAATCGCCCACACCGCGTGCTCACGTGATGAACCAACGCCGAAACTTGGGCCAGCAACGAGAATGCTCGCTCCGCTATAACGCTCGTCGTTTAATACGAAGTTGCGATCATCGCGCCAGGTGGAGAACAAACCAGCTTCAAAGCCTGTGCGTTCAACACGCTTCAGCCAATCAGCAGGGATGATCTGGTCGGTGTCAACGTCACTGCGCTTCAGAGGCACACCGCGACCGGTAAGTACTTGTACTGATTTCATGCCAAATCTCCTGGGCTTGCGAAGTGTCCGGCTACAGCGGTTGCTGCAGCGACGGCGGGGGAGACGAGGTGCGTGCGTCCGCCGCGACCCTGACGTCCCTCGAAGTTGCGGTTGCTGGTGCTGGCTGCGCGTTCGCCTGGAGCCAACTTGTCGGGGTTCATTGCAAGGCACATGCTGCATCCGGGTTCACGGAAGTCAACGCCCGCCTCAATGAGGATCTTGTCGAGTCCTTCTGCGATTGCCTGATTGCGAACGGCATGGCTACCAGGCACGACCATTGCGCGCTTCACAGTGACCTTGCGGCCCTTCAATACTTCCGCTGCCGCGCGAATGTCTTCGATGCGGCCGTTTGTGCACGAACCGATGAACACAGTGTCGACAGGAACTTCACGCATGTTCATTCCTGCGGTAAGACCCATGTACTCAAGCGCGCGCTTGATGGTGTCAGCACCTGTTTCATCTTCTGCATCAGAGGGTGAAGGGATAACGCCGTCGATTGGCAAAACCTGCGCAGGGTTTGTTCCCCAGCTGACATAGGGCGTGAGGGTCGAAGCATCAATGAACACTTCCTTGTCCCACTTCGCACCTTCGTCGGTCTTGAGCTCGCTCCATGCAGCAACGGCTGCATCCCAATCAGCACCCTTCGGTGTATTCTCGCGGCCCTTTAAGTATTCAAAGGTTGTTTCGTCTGGTGCGATGAGGCCAGCTTTTGCGCCTGCCTCAATGCTCATGTTGCACACGGTCATGCGGCCTTCCATCGAAAGTGCACGAATTGCGGAACCGCGGTATTCGATGACGTGTCCGATGCCGCCACCTGTACCGATCTTGCCGATGATGGCAAGGATGATGTCCTTTGCAGTGACGCCTTCGGGAACTTCGCCATCAACGGTGATGGACATCCACTTGGGACGTGACTGCGGAAGTGTTTGTGTTGCAAGAACATGTTCCACTTCGCTGGTGCCGATACCAAACGCAAGTGCGCCGAATGCGCCGTGCGTTGCGGTGTGGCTGTCGCCGCACACGATGGTCATGCCGGGAAGTGTGCGTCCTTGCTCTGGTCCGATCACGTGCACGATGCCTTGACGCTCGTTGCCCATGGGGAAGAGTGTGAAACCAAACTCAGCTGCGTTGTCGCGCAATACCTGCACTTGGCGCGCAGAGATTTCATCAGCGATAGGGAGATGAATGTCAGCGGTCGGAACGTTGTGGTCCTCGGTTGCGACGGTGAGGTCAGGGCGACGCAATGGACGGCCGGTGAGGCGCAGACCATCAAATGCCTGTGGGCTGGTGACTTCATGCACCAAGTGCAAGTCGATGTACAAAAGGTCGGCTTCGCCAGGTGCGCCGTGAACGACGTGCTGATCCCACACCTTCTGGGGGAGAGTCATTGGATTCGACATGTGTGATCCTTTCGGAATCGCATATTTGATTGTCTCAATATGTGGGATAGAGTTCCCAACTAATGGACAGCGTATCAGGAGTCGGAGTTTTGGACAAGGCGTTTGTCGTCTTGAATGCACTTGTCACACGTCCTCTCGCTTTGGCGGAGGTGGTGGATGCCACGGGTATCCCACGCGCCACCTGTCATCGACTGCTTTCTGCACTTGAACATCACGGTGCAGTGCGTCGAAATGATGAAGGTTTGTATTGCGTGGGGCCGTCCATGGCAGGACTCGGACGAGCTGCTGCTTCTCAGTTTCCGTTTCTGCGGAAAGCGCGTGAAGTCGCGACAGAGCTTCGAGACAAAACAGGGGAGAGTGTTCAGGTTTTCATGCCAGAGACCGATGGCCGCCGTTGTGTTGTGAGTCTGGAATCGCCAAACGGCCTGCGTTGGATCGTTCCTGAAGGCTCGCTGTTTCCTCTCTCTCGTGGTTCGGCTGGTCGTGCGTTGTCGGGTGCGAAGCTCAGTAACGGCGGATGGATTGAATCGGTGGAAGAGCGTGTGAAGGGTGTTGCTTCAGTGAGTGCGCCCATTATTGATGCTGCTGGGGATGTCATTGCCGCGTTATCTATCTCTGGTCCATTGGAAAGAATGAGCCGTACACCAGGCGCCAAGTTTGGTGCAGTGGTGTCCCGCGGTGCTCGCGATCTTTCTCAATTCGTTGCCTAAGCCCAAACGCTTGTGCGCACATGGCGCACATGGAACAAGACACCTCACCCACTTTTCATGTCCCTGCAGACATTCTTGACATTGCAGTCGGGGTCGAAGCCAAATTGCACACGATGTTGGAAACATTTGAACTTCCCGGTGCTCGTTTGTATGGCGTGAACTGTGCAGCACGCCCAGTGAGCGAACCGAACATGTGCTTTCTCTCACAGCATCCGGATGTTTATGAGCTGCTCGATGCGCCTTCCAGTGCATTGGCCCGAATGTTTGATGCGGCCACCATTGTCACCACGGGGTGGGCGGCTCCGCTCGGACCAGATGGCACGATTGACGGTGCACCAAGTGAGCATGCGCAACGTCGTCGCGTTCGTCTCGTTGTCGTCGTTGCAGATCATGGCGTCGCCAGCGTTCTTCGCTTTGCAGACCAGCCCGATGATGTTGTGACGGACCCAGGCTCTGCAACAGGGTCACTGGCTGAAGCAATCACTCGCTTTTGGTTCGACCCACCCATTAATTTGCCAACGACCGCATAGTGAAAGTGCGTCTTTTCACAAAGGCGCAAAAGAGAGAAGCCACGCCTAGCCTTGCGTACGTGACTTCCGCTGTCGACAAAGAATGGGCTCAACGCATCCGTGCTCTCGCAGCCGAAAAAGATGCAGTGATCCTCGCGCACAACTATCAAGTTCCTGAGATTCAAGATGTGGCGCACCATGTCGGCGACTCACTGGCGTTATCGCGCATCGCGGCAAGTGTTCCGCAGTCGACGATTGTGTTCTGCGGCGTTCACTTCATGGCAGAAACCGCAAAGATTCTTTCGTACGACAAGACGATCATCATTCCTGATGAACGTGCTGGTTGTTCGCTTGCTGACACCATTACTGCTGATCAACTTCGTGCATGGAAGGCGCAGAACCCAGGCGCTGTCGTCGTGAGCTATGTCAACACCACTGCAGCAGTGAAGGCCGAAACCGATATCTGTTGCACCAGTTCAAACGCAGTAGAGGTTGTGCAGTCAATTCCTGCCGATGTTCCTGTGTTGTTCTGCCCTGATCAATTCCTTGGTGCTCACGTGCAACGCATGACGAAGCGCGACAACATGCACATCTGGATGGGTGAGTGCCACGTGCATGCCGGAATCAATGGTTCTGAACTCAAGGCTATGGTCGCAGCAGAACCAGATGCAGAACTCTTCGTTCACCCTGAATGTGGTTGTGCAACGAGTGCGATGTACCTCGCATCAGAAGGTGTGGTGCCCGCAGAACGCACTCATATTCTTTCCACCGGCGGAATGCTTGATGCTGCTCGCACAACGAAGGCGAAGAAAGTTCTTGTTGCTACGGAGACCGGAATGCTGCATCAGCTTCGCAAGGTCAATGTCACGACGGTCTTTGAGCCCGTTAATCGCGCCGCAGTGTGCAAGTACATGAAGATGATTACTCCAGAAAAGTTGGAGAACGCACTTTTGAATGGCACCGACATTGTTGATGTACCTCGTGACATTGCAGATCGTGCACGACTCTCTGTTGAACGCATGATTGCAATCGGCACACCTTCTCGTGTCGGCGAATAATCGCGTTCCTCGCCAATTAGCGGCGCCTGAACCTACGTGGTTCGTCAATACAGATGTTGTAGTTCTGGGCTCTGGTGCAGCAGGTTTGTCTGCAGCTCTTGCAATGCGCCCTGTGCGAGAGGTTGTCCTCATTACAAAGGACACGTTGGATGCAGGCAGTACAAACTGGGCGCAGGGTGGTCTTGCAGCAGTTCTTGACCCAAATGACTCCATCGAGAATCACGTACAAGACACGTTGGAAGCCGGCGCTGGTTTGTGCGATGAAGGTGCAGTGCGAGAACTGGTGTCGGAAGCGCCGACCGCAATTCGTTATCTCATGGAGTTGGGTGCATCGTTCGACTCGGGCGATTCCACTGGTGAAATTGCACTCACGCGAGAAGGTGGACACTCGCATAATCGCATCGTTCATGCTGGTGGTGACCAAAGTGGTGCAGAGGTGCAGCGCACGCTCGATGAATCGGTGCGTATTGCAGGCGTGCAAGTCGTAGAGCGAGCCTTTGGGCTTGATGTGGTGACGGGAACAACGGCTAATGGCACTCGTGCCGTGGCCGGAGTGCGCGTTGCAATGTTGGATAGTCGCGGTGGCGTGGAAAGCGTGGGAGTTGTGACTGCACGTGCCGTCATCATCGCCACTGGGGGTTATGGCCAGGTCTATGCATCGACGTCGAACCCGCCTGCAGTGACTGGCGATGGCATCGCACTGGCGTTGCGCGCAGGTGTTCAGGCAAATGACCTTGAGTTCATTCAGTTTCACCCCACCGTGTTGTGGAGCGGACCTGAAGCCATGGGTCAGCAGGCACTAATCAGCGAAGCAGTGCGTGGCGAGGGTGCAATCCTTCTTGACGCTGCGGGACAGCGCGTTATGGCTGGCGTGCATCCGCAAGAAGACCTCGCACCACGAGACGTCGTTGCATCCGCAATCAGCCGTCGTATGTCGGAAGCACCTGCTGGTGTTGATGACCACGTGTATCTCGACGCACGCAATATTGAAAAGTTCGAAGATCGTTTTCCTTCCATCACTGCATCGTGCATGGCTGCAGGCATTGACCCGAAGCGTGAACTCATCCCGGTGGCGCCTGCCGCTCACTACGCATGTGGTGGTGTGAAAGCGACTCTTGATGGTGAAACATCACTGCAAGGTCTCTATGTGGTTGGTGAAGCGGCATGTACTGGTGTGCACGGGGCAAACCGTTTGGCATCAAACAGTCTCACTGAAGGTGTTGTTGCTGGCACTCGCGTCGGACGTGCGCTCAGTTGGAAACTTCCTGACGAAGTGCAGACAGTGGATGAAGATGTCTCTGGCGAGTTGATTGATTCGTATCACCGCGCAGCACTTCGTTCTGCAATGTCTCGCTATGTCGGAGTTCTGCGTACCCCAGAGGGGCTTGAGAATGCGGCACGCATTTTGAACACCTTGGGCGCCAATGCCTCGGCTGATGTCGTGCCGACACGTAAGACGTTTGAGGCCACAAACATGTTGACGCTCGCGATTGCGGTTGTTGAAGCTGCGCAATCACGAGAAGAGAGCCGTGGATGTCATCGACGCACGGATTTCACGGAACCACGCACCGATTGGTTGCATCACCTATCGTGTCGCATTGTTGACGGACGCATGGAGGTTTCCGCATGAACTTGCATTCACCATCGGAGACAACCATTGCTCGGCTAACGGCGCAGGGTCTTGATGCTGCGTATGTGCAGCGGGTTATCCGCGACACCGTCACTGAAGATCTTGACGGCGGCATTGATGTCACCAGTGTTGCCACAGTGCCATTGGAGCAGCGCAGCGTCGTGACCTTTGGGTCGCGTGCACATGGCTGTCTTGCGGGTCTCGATATTGCAATCGCGGCTGTGGAAATGGTGTGTGGTCCTTCGGCTAGCAATGTGGAACGTGTGAAGAACGACGGTGATCGTGTGGCGCCTGGCGATGTGTTGGCTCGCGTGGAGGCGCCAACTCAGTTGATGTTGACGGCAGAGCGCACCGCATTGAACCTGTTGTGTCATCTCTCTGGTGTTGCAACTGCCACTGCGAAGTGGATGGATGCCATTGCGGGCACTTCGGCAATTATTCGCGACACGCGCAAAACAACTCCAGGCCTTCGTGCGATGGAGAAGTACGCAGTCCGTTGTGGCGGTGGTCAGAACCATCGCATGAGCCTTAGTGATGCAGCACTGGTGAAGGACAACCACATCGCTGCTGCTGGCGGAGTTGATGAAGCATTCGGCAAGGTGCGTGAACTCGCATCAACATTGCCGATCGAGATTGAAGTGGACACTTTGGAACAACTGCGCATTGCGCTCGGTGCCGGAGCCGATGTTGTTCTCCTCGACAATATGTCGCCCGACATCATGCGTGAAGCGGTGGACATCAGTGCAGAACACACCGAGTCAACAGGGCATGCAGTGTTGTTAGAAGCAAGTGGTGGACTCACGTTGGAGAAGGCAAAAGCGGTTGCTGAAACCGGCGTGCACTTCATCAGTGTGGGTGGACTCACTCACTCGTCACCCATTTTGGATATTGGTCTCGACATGGAGACCGTCATCTAATTATTACTTGGTGGCAAGCCACTTGGCTTCAGCCTCACCCATGGGGGTAGACGGAGCAGAGTTTGTCATTGGCCATAGTTCCTCGCTGATGCGTCGGAAATTACCGGCGGCACCAAGTTGGCCCAGCAATGCGTACAAGCCCAGGTTGATTCGTTGAATAAACACGAAGGACTTTGGAACCGTTGCATATTGCGCAATCGCAGAGGTGCGATCAAACGTGTGGCGCACAATCGACGTTGCGTAATCCGTTGTCCATGTCATCTCGCGTGATTCACGCACGGGTGCATAGAAATGCGCAAAGTAATCGCCCGCCTCTTGCGTGGTGAATGGTGCATCCTTTTGCAGCATGCCTGCGTCTTCGATGATGCGGCGGTATTCCTCCATGTCATGGTCCAGCACTGCGGCCTTCACCATGCCTTGGAACATCTCCATCTCTTCCACAGTGAAGTGTTTGATGAGTCCGAAGTCGAGGAATGTGACACGACCATCTTTGTGAAAGATGTAGTTACCGGGGTGTGGATCACCGTTGAATGCACGGAAGCGATACAGGCTGCGGAACACGAAACGGAAGATCGCTTCGCCGACTGCATTGCGTTCCTCTTGTGACCACTCAAGGACTTCAGCGAACGATGAACCACTGACAAGTTCTGTGATGAGAACTCGTGAGGTGGAGTAACCGTGCAGCACTTCAGGCACATGAATGAACGGATGTCCGCGATAGAAGTCAGCAAACGTTTGCTGGTTCTTCGCTTCCAATGTGTAATCAAGTTCTTCGCGAAGACGATCTTTGATTTCCGCCACCATGTCTTCGGGGTTCAAGCTCTTGAATCCGAATGCGAGGAGTGTTCCGAGAAGGTCCGCTGTGCGAATGTCGGCATCGATCGCCTCGGCGACTCCTGGATACTGCACTTTGACTGCAACAGCGCGATCACCCTCGGGTGTGCGAAGAATCGCACGGTGCACCTGACCGATGGAAGCAGCAGCTATTGGTTCGTCATCGAACTCGACAAACATCTCGCTCACGGGCTTGCCCAGTTCAGCCTGCAACACCTCGTGTACTAACTCAATTGCCATGGGGGGAGCATTTGATTGCAGTTGTGCAAGTGCGAGGCGCATGGGCTCAGGCAGACCGTCATCGAGATAGCTGGCCATCTGACCAAGCTTCATCAAAGCACCCTTCATATTGCCCAATTCGTTGGCTACCTGTTGCGCTGTCTTCATCTCGCGATCGCGAGACAACTGCTCGCGTCGTTCCGCGCCAGCAAATACTTTGCGTGCGGAGGTTCCGGCGTGTGCGAGACCAATGCGGGCGCCGAGGCGGGCTAAGCGACCATTGCGGCGCCAGCGTGAACGAAGTGCAACTGCAGGTTTCATGACATCGAATCGTTTGTGGAGGAGTGTTGGGAAGTACGTGATGCAACGTTGAGGCATGCGTTCACAAGCATCGGAACGAATTCCTCGGCACGCGCATACACGGCATCGTGATCGGCATCGATTGTCTGCACGTAGACATCGGGAATCAACGCAGCGAGTTCCTGTTGACGCTCCGTGGCAACAACATGATCTGAAGTCGTGATGACCATTGCGGTGGGCACCTCAACCTCCGGTAGCCATTTACGAGAGTCGTATAAGCCAAGGGCTGCTCCGGCCTCAAGAATGAGACGCCAATCATGGTCGGACGCTTCCTTTGCGGCCCATGGTTCCCACGTCATCGTTTTACGTGAGACATACAAGCGTTGCGAGATGGTCTCACGAACCGATGCAGGAACAATTCGTGACAATGCGCCAATTCCGGCAAGAGCAGTGAATCCAAAGCGTTCTTTGCGTTCTGTCACGAAGTGGCCCGAAGTTGCTGCAAGCACGAGACCACTGACGCGATGAGGATGTCGCTTCCATACAAGTTGCGCAACGGTGCCGCCCATGGAATACCCAACGGGGATGAATTTTTCAATTCCTAATTGGTCAGCGAGTGCAACTGCATCATCTGCACAATCCGACAACTTGAAACTTCTGTTGGTGCGAATGCCGCGACCATGACCGCGATGGTCAAGAGCAATAACTCGGAAGTGTTGACCGAGTTGTTCGTAACACATGAACCAGTTCAGGTCGGCCGTTGCGGTCCATCCGTGAAGCAGCATCAAGGTTGGTGCGCCGGCAGGACCTTCGATCTCGCGAAAGTATGTGGTGCCGCGCCCTGGGAGCGAAATGAATCGACCAGGGGGAAGTTGCGGAGTCGGGAACTCGCTCAGTTCTGCACCTTGATAACGGAGACAGAAACCTTCGCGCCGTTCTCAAGCGTGATCTGCACCTTGTCGCCTTCGGTGTGGCCGAGCAATGCGGATCCGATGGGGGAGACGGGGCTCATGACCTCCACACCTTCGCCGGTGCGCTTCTCTTCGATATGACCGATGAGGTAGGTCTCGGCGTCATCAGCATCGTCGCCATCAAACAAAATGGTGACGCGAGAGAGGACTCCCACTTCACCCGATGCGGGGGCGGTTGCAATCTCGGACTCTTCCAAGATGGACAGCAGCAAGTTCTTGCGGTCGTTCAGCATGCCGTACTCGTCTTTGGCGGCGTGGTAGTCGCCATTTTCCTTCAGGTCACCCATTTCGCGGGCCTTGCCAATGAGGTCGGCAACTCGCGGCAGTTCATTGTGCTCAAGGTTCGTAATCTCGGCTTCAAGACGCTGGTAGGTCTCTTTGGAGAGAAGGTGCTTTGCCATGCGAGGAAGGCTATCTGCGCCTTCTACGATGGAGCCCCTATGGCACATCGCATTGCACTCATTGGTGGAGACGGAATCGGACCAGAAGTCACGGCCGAAGCAGTCAAGGTGGTTCGTGCCACCGGAGTAGCGATCGAAACCACTGATTTTGACCTCGGCGGCATGCGTTACTTGCGTGATGGCGAGATTCTCTCGGATGACGTGTTGAACCAGTTGCGCAACTTCGATGCCATCTTGTTGGGTGCTGTCGGAACCCCTGATGTTCCTCCTGGCATCATCGAGCGCGGACTTCTCCTCAAGATGCGTTTCGACCTTGACCTCTATGTCAACCAGCGTCCGTTCGCAGGTACTGCTCCTGGCCACGTCACTCCACATGACTTCGTTGTCATCCGTGAGAACACTGAAGGCCCATACGTGGGAGAAGGTGGCGTTCTTCGTCGCGGCACTGCGCATGAAATCGCAACCCAAGGAAGCGTGAACACACGTCATGGTGTGGAGCGTTGTATCCGTTACGCATTCGAACTTGCTGCAAAGCGTGAACGAAAGCATGTCACGTTGGTGCATAAGACAAACGTGCTCACATTTGCAGGCGACCTCTGGCAACGTGCATTCAACGATGTTGCAAAGGAATTCCCACAAGTGGGCACTGCGTACAACCACGTTGACGCAGCGTGTATCTACTTCGTCGAAGATCCACATCGCTACGACGTCATCGTGACCGACAACTTGTTCGGCGACATCCTCACCGACCTCGGTGGAGCAGTCAGTGGTGGCATCGGTTTGGCGTCTTCTGCCAACCTCAACCCATCGCGCACAGGCCCCTCCATGTTTGAGCCATCACATGGTTCGGCTCCTGACATCGTGGGCACCGGCAAGGCCAACCCCACCGCAGCCATCTTGTCTGCGGCCCTGATGTTGGAATTCCTTGGCGAAAACGACGCAGCAGCCCGTATTCGCACCGCTTGTGACACGGCGCCCACCGGCTCCACCGTCGAAATCGGAAACTCCATCGCCGCCCTCGTTGCCGGCAAGTAATCTTCAACCACCACTTCTCTAGGAGCACCAATGCCCACCTTGATCCCTACACCAAAAATCTGGATGAATGGCACACTCGTCGATTGGGACAAGGCCCAGGTGCATGTCCTCACGCACACACTTCACTACGGCACAGGTGTGTTCGAAGGTATTCGCGCATATGAGACAGCAGAAGGTCCAGCGGTCTTCCGCCTCACCGAGCACATCGAACGTTTGTTCCGCAGCGCAAAGATTCTCGGCATGGAGATTCCGTACACGCTGCAGGAAATTGTTGATGCAACACGCGAGACAGTCCGTTCCACTGGTCTTCCAGGTTGCTACATCCGCCCGATTGTGTATTACGGCTACGGCGAGATGGGTCTCAACACTCTTCCCTGCAGTGTTGACGTAGCAATCGCATGCTGGCCTTGGGGTGCATATTTGGGCGACGACGCAATGACCAAGGGTGTGCGCATGAAGATTTCTTCATGGAAACGCCTTGACCACAACATGCTTCCTCCTGCAGCAAAGACTGTTGCTAACTACGCCAACTCTTCACTTGCAAAAGTGGAGGCATTGCGCGCCGGATATGACGAAGCAATTCTTCTCAACACCGAAGGCCTCGTGAGCGAGTGCACCGGCGAGAACCTCTTTGTTGTTCGTAATGGCAAGGTCATCACGCCGCCGTTGTCGGCTGGTGCTCTTGAAGGCATCACTCAGTGGAGCGTCATCAAGATTCTTGAAGATCTGGGTTATGAAGTCGAGAAGGGCAACATTGCTCGTTCCGACCTCTACATTGCCGAGGAAATCTTCTGTGTGGGTACCGCCGCCGAAGTCAGCGCGATCAATTCGGTGGACGACCGCAGCGTTCCGTGCCCTGGCCCCATCACCAAGCAGGTGGCCGACATTTATGGCAAGGCCGTGCGTGGTCAGCTTCCGCAGTACAAGGAATGGCTCGAGCTCGCCTGAGCCGATTTGTTGAGAATTTCTCAACGGTCGTCCACATAGAAAACCCTTATCAGTCTTAGGGACAGAGGTTTTCCACAGCCTTGCCCACAGGAAGATTAACTTTGCCCACAGGGGGGGGTTGACGATTGCGTGGAACACGGCGATACTTGCCTTTATGTTGACCGCAAGCACATCCCGCCGTATCTCCGGCCTCGCTGCAGCCATCATCATTATTCGTTAGCGCACGCCGGCCTCCGACGTGCGCGTTCCAGCCGCCCCTGAGGGCGGCTTTTTCATTCCCCCAATTGCCCCAACAGACCTCACCCCACGACACACCAATAAGACGGAGACAACGAGATGAACACCAACACCTCACTCGAAATGGTTGAAGCGTTCGACACAACATTGCGCGACGGAATGCAAGTAGAAGGCGTGTCGGCAACTGTCGAAGACAAACTTCGCATTGCTGAGCAGCTTGACTACCTCGGTGTTCACTTCATCGAAGGTGGATGGCCTGGGGCAAATCCGAAGGACATCGAGTTCTTCGCACGCGCTGCAACGGAACTCAACTTCCGCAACTCCACTCTTGTCGCATTCGGATCCACCCGTCGCCCGAAGGGCAAAGTGGACGATGACGCAACACTGCGCAATCTTCTCGATGCGAACACATCTTCTGTGTGCATTGTTGCGAAGTCATGGGACTATCACGTCACTGATGCGTTGCAGACGACATTGGATGAAGGCGTATTGATGGTCGCAGACTCCGTTGATTTCTTGAATGGGAATGGTCGACAGGTCATGGTGGACCTCGAACACTTCTTCGACGGTTACAAGAACAATCCTGAATTCGCAATGCGTGTTGTCGAAGCGGCAGTTATGAAAGGTGCAACGCACTTGGTCATGTGTGACACCAACGGTGGTTCATTGCCACATGAAGTTGCTGAAATCGTCAGCAAAGTAAAAGCTTTTGTAGGCAATGACGCCACTCTCGGAATCCATTGCCACGATGACACCGGTTGTGCAGTCGCGAACTCCATGGCGGCAGTTCTTACTGGAGTTCGTCACGTACAGGGCACGTTGAATGGTTTGGGTGAGCGCACCGGCAACACCAACCTCACAACGGTGATTCCGAACCTTGAGTTGAAGATGGGCTTCCGTTGTTTGCCAGAAGGTCATCTCTCGCGCATTACTGCCGTGAGCAACCATGTTGCTGAGGTGCTGAACCGTCCGTTGAATCCGCAAGCGCCGTACGTCGGTGCCTCTGCATTCGCACACAAGGCGGGACTTCATGTGTCTGCCATCAAGCGCGCCAAAGATGCATACGAACATGTCGATCCAGAAATCGTTGGTAACGGAACACGTTTCGTTGTTAGCGAAATGGCTGGGCGTGCCACCATCGAAGTGAAAGCCGAAGAACTGGGCATCAAGATGGATGGCCCTGCTGTCAACTCAGTGATCGAAGACCTCAAGCGCCTTGAGCATGAGGGCTACCACTTTGAGGCTGCTGACGCTTCTCTTGAAATGTTGATGCGCCGTGCCAGCGGTTGGACACAAGATCAGTTCCGTGTTGAGACCATGCGTGTCATCACCGATGAGGCATCAGATGGTCGCTTCACAACAGAAGCAACCGTCAAGGTGTGGGTAGGGGACACTCTCTTTGAAAATGTGTCCGATGGTAATGGTCCAGTGAATGCCATCGACGCCGCATTGCGTGCCAGTTTGCGCTCCAGCTTTCCGCAGATCGACAAGATTCATCTCGTTGACTACAAGGTGCGCATCCTTGACGGCGGTAGCGCCACCGGTGCTGTGACACGTGTACTGATTGATGCAACAAATGGTGACCGCAGCTGGACCACCATCGGCGTGTCCACCAACATCATTGAGGCCTCATGGCAGGCCCTTGAGGAATCCCTCATCTACGGACTTCTTCACGCGAACTAATCCAGTTCTTCCTCGGAACAGGGTGACTCGGCGTAGAGTTTTCCCTTATGGCAGCACCACGATTCGCCCCTGTTCCTCCGGTTGAACCGGTCCGCTATTACGAGTCTCCCGACTTCGTTCCCACCGGCTGGCAGCCAGGTCGCCCTGGCGAGATTGAGGGTCGTCAGCCTGCAGGCGAGCGTTTGGGATATCAGGGACCTGATCAGGGCTACATCATCACGTTGGCAAATCGTGTCGCCAGTCGCGTGCGAGTTTCTGCAGGTGAACATGTCGAAGATGCGTTGCGCGGTTGTTCACTCATCGCATTGCGTCGTGCATCGATGTACGGCCGTGCTCCTTCTGTGTATGACCTGAACCTTGCGTTGTCATTGTGGGGTTATCTCTCTGATGCTCCACCGGCTGATCTTGTTGCAGTGCGTAAGGAGCTCTTCGTTGGTGTTGGACATGTTCATCACTACAAAGAAGGTCGCGCAATTGCCGACATGGTGCCAGAGTCAACATTGCGAATGACTCCTGAGGATGTTGCATCTGGTTTCGTTACTAACTGGCGCACACTCACGGGATATGCACAATGACTATTTACAACGCACCACTTGCTGATATTGATTTCGTCCTCAATCGGTTCTGTGGCCTGAACGACATCACATCACTTCCAAAGTTCGCTGATGTTGATTCGTCCATGGTGGGCGACTTGTTGGCAGAAGCCGCTCGTTTCTTTGAAGAGCGTTTTGCGCCGTTGAACAAGATTGGTGACACCGTTGGTTCACAACGCAATGCTGATGGCACTGTCACCACACCAGAAGGTTTCAAAGAGGCATACAAGGCGTATGTAGAGGCCGGTTGGGGTGCGGTCGGCTTCGACCCCGGTTTTGGCGGTGGCGGTTTCCCATGGCTGGTGAATATCGCAATTCAAGAGATCATGAACTCATCGAACATGGCCCTCACCATGGCCCCGTTGCTCACCCAAGGCGCCATCGACGCCATCATGCATCACGGCGATGAAATTCAGAAGATGACGTACTTGCCGAAGATGATTTCGGGCGAGTGGACCGGCACGATGAACCTCACCGAGCCTGACGCAGGTTCCGATGTAGGAGCAGTGCGAACAAAGGCTGCAAAGCAGGCTGATGGTTCGTACCTCATCACTGGCACAAAGATTTACATCACGTTCGGTGAACATGACATGGCCGACAACATCATTCACTTGGTGTTGGCTCGTACGCCTGATGCACCAGCAGGCACCAAGGGCATCTCATGCTTCATTGTTCCGAAGTACATGGTGAACAACGACGGTTCTCTCGGTGCGTTGAATGACGTGAAGTGCGTCAGCATCGAGCACAAGACCGGTATCAAGGCAAGCCCAACATGCGTGTTGTCGTATGGCGACAATGGCGGTGCTGTTGGATATCTCATCGGCGAAGAGAACCATGGCATGGCCTACATGTTCACCATGATGAACCAGGCACGTCTCGGTGTTGGCCTTGAGGGCATGGCACTAATTGAGCGTGCGTATCAGCAGTCGGTGGAATATTCAGTGCAGCGCAAGCAAGGTCGTGCTCCAGGCGCGCCTGCAGGTGAGAGTTCATCCATCATCCTTCACCCCGATGTGAAGCGCATGTTGGTGACAATGAAGAGCACAATCGAAGCATTGCGTCGCATCATCTATTGGAACGCTGCATGTCTCGACGTGGCAGCACATCACCCTGATGCGGCAGAACGCGAGAAGGCTTCTGACCTCGCAGCACTGCTGACGCCCATTTCAAAGGGTTGGGGCACTGACATGGGCGTAGAGCTCACTGGCATGGCCGTGCAGATTCACGGCGGTATGGGATTCATCGAAGAAACCGGTGTTGCTCAGCACTATCGCGATGCACGCATCACCACGATCTACGAAGGCACTAATGGCATCCAGGCCATGGACCTTGTTGGTCGCAAGTTGGGCATGAAGGGTGGCGCTGTCATCCTCGGATTGTTCGACGAGATGGATGTCATCCACGACAAGATGCTGAAGCATCCAGAACTGGTGGCAGCAGCGGCAGAGCTCAAGGCTGCAATTAATGATGTGCGCGGAACAACGCAGTGGTTCTTTGAGAATGCTTCAAATCAGGTGGCAGTTCTCTCTGGTGCAACTCCGTATTTGCGTCAGCTCTCCACTTTGGTGGGCGGTTACGTCATGGCGAAGTCGGCACACATTGCAGTGCATTCAGATCTTCCTGCAGAAGAGATTGCGGCGAAGGTGAACACTGGTCGATTCTTCTGCGAGCAGTTGTTGCCAGCAGTGCATGGACTCAGTGGCGCAGTCATGGGTGACGACGCATTGCTCATGTCATTTGATGAGCAGTCACTTCTTATCTAATTAGAGATCAATGGCATGGGCGCGCAATGCGTCCATGTCGCAAAACTCAGCGGCGGCAATATGCGTGCTGTGAAGTTTCACTTGCGGAGCTTTTCCTGCTTCGAAAGCCTCTTGCCAACGTGGTGCGCACAAGCACCATTGGTCGCCGGCTTTCAATCCTGCGAATCCATACTGTGGCATTGGAGTTGAAAGGTCATTGCCAGCGGACTTCGAGAATTCAAGGAATTCATCGGTCATGATTGCGCACACTGCGTGCACTCCGGTGTCGTCGCCACCAACTTCACAGCATCCCGTGCGGTAGTAGCCCGTCATGGGCGACGTACAGCAGGTCTGAAGAAGTTCGCCCAATACATTGACCTGGTCTGTTTGTGTGAAGCCGTCCATGATTGTCACGCTATCCGTCGCGTTTGAC
>CALBSD010000002.1 GCA_937927625.1 uncultured Actinomycetes bacterium
AGTTGGCATTGGTGACTGCAGTGAGCGACTTGCTGAAGGCTCAGCAAACAGACCCTGAATACCCCGATGCTCATTGCTTCTTGGGCATTGTGTATTTCCGCTTCTTGGAACAAGCATCGTTGGCAAAGAAGCAGCTGGATGTGTGCGTGAGCATGAACCCACCAGCGTCAGTGACGTCGTTCGTGAATGCGATCGTGAAAGAAGTGAACGCCGCCGTTAAGCGCGGCGGCTAATTGATGCCTAGGCGCAGAAGACCTTTGTCTCTGAAGGATCCACGAAACTGTCTTTCCAAAGTTCGCACGCAACCGCCTTCGGAGGAAATTCCGCGATGGTGTCTGTGTAGTTTCCATCAGATATCTGACCGGTCATGCCGGTGCACCCACCACTGTCGGAGAGAAGTGAGTACAGACTGCACTTCATAGTGAGGTTCCACTTTGCCTGGTCCCATTTGTAAATAAAGCCCCAGCAGTGTTCTCCGCATTCCCATGATCTTGGTTGAAGTGCGGCCCATCCCGCGACGCAGCCCATGACATAGGTTTCTCGTTCGCCGACAGCTGCATCCATTGCATCCTGAGAACAGTCTGGAAGTGCAACGGTCGTCGTTGTTTCTGGGACTGTTGTCGTAGTCGTTGTATCTGCAGCAGAGGAACTGCTGCAAGCACCAAGACTAAGAACTGCCACAGCCGAGATAAGAAGGCGAGAAATTTTCATATTGTCAACTTGTCACATTGTTCAACCGTTCAGTGGGTTTCAAGAATGAACGAACTTGAAACGTTCTACCGCAGGTAGACGGTGTACCAGTCGGTTGTAGCTCGATAACGCTTTGTTGCAGCGACCTTGAGTTTTATCGAGCAGTATCTTGCGTTGCCTGTCACCAAATAGCCACTTCTGATGGAGCATCCGCGACTCACACTCCACGTCTGTTTCCCGGTTGATTTGATACGAATAATGGACTTAAGGGAAGAGCGACTAAATCGCTTCAGCGTCATCTTGAGTTGAACTGGATAAGAGGTGTAATTCGCACTTGATGATGAAGGACTGTAAAAAGATGAGCTAGATGTGTATTGACGCGCGATGTATATCGGAGATGTTGTCGTAACTCCGTATGGTCCTGGAATTGTCAGGATCACCCAATGATCGCTTAGGCCATTAAGAACTCCGAGTGAGACGTCCCCATATAGATACTGAGATGTCCCGGACCCTTCTAGAAATGTTGCGCTCTGGTCTGAATAGATTGCGTAATTTGCTGACGTATACGAGAGAACATCAAATGATCCTTCGATCGTGACGCAAACTTGGTAGCTCGTAGCGCCACAAGATGAATACGTTCCCGGTTTGGTGTAGGAAACATTGTCTACTGATACTCGGGGAGTATGTAACGACGTATCAACTCCGATAGGTACAGGTGCGCCAACACTGTCTGATGAGAATTCAAATCTAAGTAATTGTCCAGTCGTCTTCCTCACTACGACTAATGGGTAATTCCCGTAGGACATAAGCGCGCTGGCCTCAGCAGCATTTGATCCACTTGGAAGGAGTGTTACAACTGGATATCCCGAAAGGCCAAGTCCGGTACTTCTACGCATTCCATATCCCCAGCAGGAGACGCCACCGTTGCTGAGCACTGCGCAGGCAATACCATCTGCAACACGCACGGAAACAGCTGTTGCACTTAGCGTAACTTGTGCAAAAACAGATGAACTTGAAGATGCAACAGCTGGCTGAAAATAGTACGCGCCGTTGCAATAGACCTTTCCGAGATTTGATAAAACACAAGAATGAAGCCCGTTGTATTCCTGCGTGGCCGACATTGAAATGATTGATTCATTTGATGGGATAGCAGAGGTTGTGTAGGTCGAAATACCTCCACCGAAACATTTGAAGTCTCTTGTTATCGAGACGGCGCAGATATAGTCGTTACTGAGTACTTCCACATCTGCCCAAGTGATTGATGCGAGCTGCGCATCAGAGACCGCTTTAGGCGGTATCAGATGCACGGAAGAAGATTCACCTGTAAAAAACCGGTCATATATTCCATAACCATGTGTTTCACCCCAGCAATACAGACGCCCAGTTGTGGAAACAGCGCAGGCCCCGTATGCATTAGCTGCAATTTTTTTCAGATTAACTCCGAACAATGCTCCGCCCGTATAGACCGGTGTGGGAACAGCTCGATCCGTTGTTGTGTTGTCGCCTACAGCAGCATAAGAATTGTGTCCCCAGCAATATGCAACGTAGGTGCTGGTGATTGCGCAAGCTGTGCGGCTATCGGCAGAAAAATCGATGAGTGTTTGGCCTGCTAGTGGTCCTAGATCTGAGGCGAGAGTATCGCTGGATCTAATTGAAGAACATTTAATTGGTCCACCGGATGTCGCTGCGCAACCTGTGTCCCCAAGAAGTGTTGTGGCAGGAACAAATGTGCCACCGAAGACATCTGGCATCGCCCCTACTCGAGCGGGATTTCCAATGATGCATTGTGTGAGCAGAATCAGCCCTGCAACAAGCATCTTGAATGCGGAACGATGAGCGCGCGAGTACTTCATTTCAGGTGATTCTCTTAACGGAGGCTGGAAGTGATCTTGAAGCATCCATTCTTTCGACTCCAACGCCAGTATTCCTTGAGAGCACTTCCGCTCGTTCCGTAATCGGTTCCTTCAAGAATCTTGTACTGATCGCTGAAATCGAGATTCTCCAAAGCGAAGACGCGAATAACACCTGGGCGATCCTTGGATGGATTCGAAAGACAGAACGGCTTCAACTCGATGATGCCATTTCTTGAATTAGCAATTGCGCCGTATTTAGAGAATCCTGAACCGAAACGAATAAGAAAGTCACTCTCGCGGTCTCCCGTGTAATCACGGGTCGTGACTGACATTGCCTTCTCTACCAGGACGCCATCAACACTCTGACCCTTTGCATCACTTGTGATTCCAACAATTGATGTTGTCACCGAGGTCCATCCGTTGGACATGTATTGCATGAAGTCAAAATCTTTCCCAACCATGACTCCATAAATTCCGTCCTTGTCAACAGAAACGTAGGAATGATCAATGGCTTTTCGTGCCTTAAAAATTGCGTTGAAATCCGTGACAGGTTCCCCCACAACTTTGATGGGAACAGTCGTGGTTGTTGTTTTATCGGTCTTTGTTGAATTGCTTCCCGAGGAGCTACATGCACCGAGAATCAACATAAGGATTCCGACAGTGACGCAGTGAAGTTGTTTGCGGCGATGAGATGGAGATGTCACGGCACCATTGTGCTATAAAAAGTGAATACTTATGAAGAAATCAAGAGCACGTATTGGGTTTTTAATTGCAACGCTTCTCTTAGTTGCCTGTTCAGGGAAGAGCGGTGGCAATTCCGCTGATTCAACAGTTCCTGCGTCAACAGTGCCTCCGGTAAAGGCCCTGAATCCTTTAACTGAACTGGATGCCCTTGCAAAGAGGGTCAAGGCAGTGGATTATTCGAGGCTTTCCATCAATCATGACGGGATATTTGCGGTCATTCTTCGGGACAAGATTGTCGGAGCGGTCTACACCGTAGGAACCTTCACTTTGTGGCGTTGGGACGGCAAGGTTTGGAATGACGTGTCAGGTTCTGTGATTGATCGCCCAATTGACATCCAGTTTTTTGAACCAAGGTCAACTAATGGTGCAAAGACAGTTACTAGTTATGACTTCAACGAAGATGGTGTTGTCGATTTCCTGGTGAATTTTGATGATGCTGCACGTGGTCTCAACCATGATGCAGGCGGAATACTTTCCAATCGGAGCGGTGAATGGCACTGGGAGTATGTGCAGTTTCTTGACGGAACTATTGAGCAGGCCGCTATGTCCTGGTACTACTGGCCGGATTCAAATCGACTTTCGATTCGGGATTATCCACCCGAGAGCATGGCTACTGACGTAACTGTTAATTGGGATCCGCAAAGAGAGATGTTCATTGCTGACCCAAATTCCTACACTTACTACGGTGACTGAACCTCTACTTCAGATAGTCGCGTAGAAGAGCCGGTTCTAACTTCTGCTTCTTCAGGATTTTCAAAATCTCAGGAAGAACAGTTGGCAAAGACTGGACATAGTGGAACAAGATGATGTCTCCTCTATGAAACTCCAGTTTCTCTGGGACGGTATTTTCAATCACCACACTCCACAGAACTGCGTATTTCAGACCACACTTTGCCATTGCAGCTCTATTTTCTTCACTCCAACTCCCACGGGGAGGGCGGTACAAGACGGGACGTTGACCGACAATTTGCTTAATTAACTTGTTGGCCCAACACAGTTCAATCTTCTGATTTCGCGGACTGATGGTGGTCATGTGCGCATGGGTATTTGTGTGATTCTCAAATGTCATGTTTTGACGTGCTCGATACCACTTGCGAGCTCGCCACAACATTTCTGGCATGGCAAATGTGGTGACAGCAACATGATTCTTGTCGAGCACTTTGGCTAGTTGATCTGAAACTGTTGCACCATCATCGATTGTTATAAATACAACTGGTTTGTTGGTCTGAATCCTCGAGACTTTGACAATGTCTTTGGCTGTCAACGTGGTTTGAACTTTAAGTGTTGTTGTCGTTTGCTGAATTGTTGTGGTCGGCGGGACAGAGTCGGGTGGCACCGTGTCTACTGCTCGGACGAAAGTATGTGAAGAAACCTGCAGGGCAAATGCAAGTACAAGAGCGATAGATGAGCTCTTCATCAGCTTTTTCATCCGCCAAAAGTATTTGAGTACTCAGGACCGAAATGGGTTCAATTATGAAACCTTTAATCAATGAAAAATCAACCGCCACATACCAAGGTGTTAATAAAAGTGCAGAACTAGTGGCCGCCACGGACTTTGTATCCCTTGGCTTCTAGACGGTCGTACGTTTCTTTTTCGGCACGCTTTGATGAGGCGGAATCGAAATAGGTGCGCTTGGGTGCAAGGTCTTGTCGCAAGCGAACTCCGTGGCGGAATACAACCGACGAATAGAGCCGCCCATGCTTGTTTCTTGCGCCTGTGGTGTGTTCTGTAAAGCGGTCCTCTGGAGTCTTTGAAGTCTCGCCTATATACACGTATCCCTTGCCAGGGTCTGAGACTGCGGTCGAATCAAGTTCAATCACATACACCTTCCAGACCATCGGGTCTCG
Source organism: uncultured Actinomycetes bacterium (assembly GCA_937927625.1). Lineage (GTDB taxonomy): Bacteria > Actinomycetota > Acidimicrobiia > Acidimicrobiales > Ilumatobacteraceae > UBA2093. Next base: position 5,136 of record CALBSD010000002.1, read on the forward strand.
GTTCACGGTGAATCCTTGGCCTTTGAGTTTTCGAACAAGTTTCTTGAGAGCATCATCTGCACGATGCTCTGTTGAGAACCGCGTCTGTGGTGCGAGGTCTGCGCGTAAACGAACCACATGGCCGGAATACCAACGTTTCTTGCTGACCTTCATATTCGTGAATCGATCTTCGGGGTCAACTTTTATGAGGTCGACGAAGAGATTGGGCTTGACAGGGTCGCGTCGTGGGATCACATCATCCAGTTCGACAACGATGAGGCGATAGGTCACGGTGTCCATTCTTTGTGACCGTACATTCCTAATAGTCTCCTTGAAGCATTGGTGCATGAGGCTGGACGGCGGGAACTTGTACAACTTCATGTCTCTTAATAAAACTCACGCAGGTTACAAAAGCTATGCATAGGTTTGGAGAATGACCAATAGTGAAAATAGTTTTTCTGTCCCGCCACTTCCTGAAGAAATTCCCTCAGCACCAAGTGCGAATCAGAAAAAACTCCCACTGTTGATCAGCCTCCTCGTTGTAGCGGTCCTTCTTATTGGTGCATTGTCAGGGTCTCTACTGAGTCGGGTGGGGAAACTGGAAGCGAGTCCCGACCCAACAACATTGAGTCTTTATGCAGAACCTACGGATCTAGAACAATTCATTTCGAATGTCGCTAAATCTGTTGTCACGATTTATTGCAATGGAAATGGAACTGGATTTGCATATGACTTAGAAGGATTAGACGCAGGATTCAAAACCTTTATCGTCACAAATCATCATGTAATCGAGGATTGCATTGGTAACGAATCAGAACTTTCGGTCACCTATGGCGGTGACAAGAAATTTGAGACAGAAGCAAAAATATTTGACTGGGATGAGAAGAATGACCTTGCCCTTCTTGAGGTCAGTGCCACGCTTCCAGGTCTCAAAGATGCAGAGAATTACGCAGAACCGGGTGAGTGGACAATGGCCATTGGAAACCCTGGTCCCGGCGAGGTGATTCTTCATAATGCAACAACGTTTGGACGAATTGTTGCAGTTGAAGATGAATACTGGAATTACACATCAGCCGTTGTAAACCCTGGGAACTCTGGCGGGCCGCTGGTTAATTCACGAGGAGAATTGATTGGTGTAAATACCCTTCACACGGTTTCTGCAGATGGCGGGATTTGGAACTGGGCAGTTGACGCTTATCTGCTCTGTGATGACGTAGTGAAGTGTGGATGAGAAAATTTTTCAGGGCCGTTTGTAATCAAAATTTGAGATGAGTAATTATTTTGCGTGAGATAGAAAATCCTTTTGCAGTTCTTGGCGTTGAAGTTGATACATCAATGGAAGAAATCAATAGTGCCTGGAAAGAGAAAGTAAAAAAGCTACATCCTGACCGGTACCCAGATGCGCCGGAAGAAATTGTTAAGAAGTTGAATGAGGAGACGTCGCGAGTGAATGCGAGTTACCAACTTCTGAAAGATGATCTAGATGGAATGCGGCGTATGTTCACGACAACTTCGGCCGGGGCGACCACACAGCAAGAGCAATCGAGTCCTCACGAGCGATCTCGAGAGAATAGGCATCACCGCGTCCCCGCAAACTCCTGTGAAGTGTGTGGAAGCTTGAATGCTGAAATGTTTACGTTTAAGCGGCAGACGGGATTCATTTTCGCACGAAATGTTGGGACACTTACTGCAAGGTTTTGCAAAGGTTGCGCAACGGCAGTTGGCCGTTCCTATCAGTCACGAACACTTGCAACAGGCTGGTGGGGTGTCATCTCCCTGCCATCGAATCTCTTCTACATAATCCAGAATGCTCAAGAACTTGCACGTGCAAGAAAACTTGCCGATCCAGTTGCGCCGGCTGGATTTCGCACGGCACCTATGCCTGGTGGGAAGCCGATTTTCTATCGTCCAATTTCATGGGTAGGTATAGTCATTCTTGCTTTCTTCGCACTCTCGGCTGCATTTTCGCAAGACTCATCAAGCTCAAATAACTATTCTCCAACTTCGATTGAAGTGCCAAGCGCCGACTGGAGGGTGGGCAACTGTATTAGTGGCTATTCAACTGTCTACCCAGTTTCTTGTTCGGCTTCGCATTCTGGAAGCATTGTGGCCGCTGTTGGCAGCCAATATTCATGTCCTCCAATTACTGATAAGTATGTGACGGACAAGGGAATGATTTATTGCATCGACATGCTTTAAATCAGCTTCTCTATATTTACTTATGCCGAATTGATCATCACTAAAGTGATTTTGTGACTATTCCTAAATTCAATGACATTTTCACCGAAGTTCTTGAGGTTTTGCAGAACGAGCCCGTGATGCATCGTCGGGACTTAACCACTCGAGTAGTCGATCAGATGATTCTCACCGATGAGGAGCGTGTTGCAACTTTCTCTGGTGGAACCAACATCGCGAGAAATCGCGTCCATTGGGCCTTGGAGTTTTTGTGTCAGGCCGAAGCAGTCAGCCGTCCAAAGCGAGGATTTGCCACTATCACGGATTTCGGTCGCGCACTTCTTGCGGAACCTGCTCCAAAGGTGACTTTGGAACGATTGCGTGAGACAGAAGGAATGAAGGCTTGGAAGCAACGTTCTAAGGACAACAAAGCAAGGCGGCTTGCTGGAGGTGTTGACTCTGGCGACGGTGATGATTTTGAACTCAATCCTGATGGGAAGACACCCGACGACAAGATTCAGGAATCTATTGCAGAGATTGAGGAGTCAATCGCGAGTGAAATTCTTCAGCGCATTAAAGATGAGAATCCGGTGTTTCTCGAACGCGTTGTGTTGAAGCTTTTGCATCAGATGGGTTATGGCTCGTCGGAAGATGATCTTGAGCACATCGGTGGTTCTGGCGACGGTGGCGTAGACGGGGTGATTAATCAGGATGCGCTGGGACTTGATCAGATTTACATTCAAGCCAAGAGATACTCAGAAGGAATTATTGGGCGTCCAGCAATTCAGGCTTTTGTAGGTGCACTAGCGGGAAAGCACGCTTCACGTGGCATCTTCATTACAACTAGCAAGTTCTCTCGCGACGCAATTGAATATGCTGAGAACCTGCGTGAAACACGAGTCATCTTGATTGATGGTGACGAACTCGGTCGTCTCATGATCCGTAACAAAGTTGGCGTAACGGTTGTTAAGACGGTGGAGATTCCAGAAGTCGACGAAAACTTCTTTGATTCCTAAGAAACATTGATCAGATAGTGGATGGCAATGTCAGCGGTTACGTGGCTTGATTTTTCGGAAGCACAACAAAGAAAAGTTCTAGAGGCTCTTAAGGGCTTTGAAGAAAAAGACACTGTTGACGATCTTGGTTTTGGACCCATACGTGATGCCATCAGTGGCACTTTTTTCCCGGGTACGTCTGTCCTGCAAACAAGAGCGAAATATTTTCTGTTCATCCCATGGATTTTTCAGCGAGCTCAGAATCGTTGGCCAGCAAATGCTGTGGGAAAAGCTGCCGACATGGAGCGAAAGTTAATTTCAGCCCTGCTGGAATCAGAAGACCTTGACGGTGTTATTGGTCGCACAAAAGGGAAAGATTTAAAAACTCTCCCGTCGGCAATCTATTGGTCGGGTCTACAAACCTTTGGCATATTCACTCGTCGTGGGAAAAGTATTCGTCAATATTCCCGGCTGTTGGCACGACCTTTGCGATCGACGGAATATGAAGGTGAATTAGTTGATGGAAACCAATCTTTCTGGTCCGATCTCCCGGAACCGCCCCTTGATCTCTTTGCTTTCACGAAAGCGGAGTTGGCATTGACGCCCAAAGAAGCAGCTTGGTTATCCGAGAAAATCTATTCTGCCGAATCTCTATCTGGGCGGCCGAATCTTCTCACCATTTTGGTGCAGAAAATTCATAATCGAGATTTCGGATTTCTTGAAGAACAAAATCTCTGGGACGTTGATCTGCCTCCTGTCGTAGATGTACGCCTGAGAGATTTGGCACAACACTCAAGGCATTTTGCAACACTTGTTCATGGTTCGTCACTTATGTACAACATGATGCTGGCAGAGAGACTTCTTGAAAAGGGTCATGACGTCACATTCGGCGCAGACTACGAATCGCGAATGCAGGAATGGATAATTCAATCCTCAAGAAATGGTCTGGAATCCTGGTGTGTGAATATCACGGATTTTTGGACCTGCTTAGAAAGCCTTGAAAAGAGAATTCCTGATTCTGCAAGAGAATTTGTAAACGACCTTGCATCATGCATTTGCAATGAAGGAATATCGGAGTTCTCTGAAAGTGCATCGGTGAGACGTCTAATTGAGTGCCGTGAAATAGGCCATAAGAAGGCACAAGCACGTCTACGTAATGAACAGCGTCTGCTTGCATTTCAGGGTGATGCAGGGCTCCGGCCAATGAACTTCCGTTGGAATCTTGTCTGCCGCATTCTTCGAGATATTGCAGACGCCTACGAAGTGAACAACGCCTGATGTTGCAACCTGACGAAAGGACCTTGCTGGCCGAATTGCTCGAGCCACCTGAGGGCTATCAACTTGACCATGCAATCGCTACGACATTTACGCTCGACCTCAATGCACTCTTGACAATTCCACTGGGATTTGTTGGATCAGATCTCAACGAGTCATCAAACAAACTGTCATTGATGCAAAGCGTTCAGCAGTTTGCAGGGCGGATTGATGTCTTTAATCAACGTGGGATGATCAAAGTTCCATCGCGCCCCAATTCACTACTGGCGTTTCTGGAGCCCATGATTCATCAGGTTCCCGCAACTACGCAGGGTTATCTCTTTCATCCAAAGGTTTGGGTTCTTCGTTTCTCGCACATTGAAAGACCGGATGAGATTCAGAATAAGTTCAAATTCATTTGTGGCTCTCGTAATCTCACCTTTGATCGTTCCTGGGACGCTGCAATTTCGTTAGAAGGCGAAGTGAAGAATCGGCGATATGCCTATAACAATCCACTCTGTAATTTTTTGAATCTGTTGCCAGAGCGAGTCGGAGGATTAAGCGTTGAACGCCAGAAGAACTTTGATGAGACCATCACTCAACTAAATAATGTGGAGTGGGAACGACCTGCCGGAGTCATTCAAGACAACGATTGGCTGCAGTTCCATACTTTTGGACGATCTCATTCCAAAGGGCCTGAGTTGTGGGGAAAACGTGCCCTAATTGTTTCGCCATACATCAACACTCAAGGCCTCCAGCAATTCGAAACTGATGAACCACTGATCATCCTTAGCCGTGAGGAAGAGATCAATCGATTAGATGAACTAGGACGCGATTGGACTGAAGAAAATGTTTCTACATTTTATGTCGTCAATGATGATGCTTCGATACGCGATTTAGAGGACGAGGAATCCGGTGCTAAGTGGGAGCTTACGGGTCTTCACGCGAAGTTGTATTTGTTTGAAAGGGGTAGTAATGCCCATTTGCTGATTGGTTCAGCTAATGCGACTGATCGTGGATGGGATGGGAACGATGAGATTCTCGTAGAGATCATCGGAAAGAAGAATCTATTTGGAATTGATGCATTAATCGGTGAGAAGTCTGAATTCAGGTCTGTGCTTCTTGAACACACTCTTGGAGAACCGCTGCCTCGTGATGAGAACGAAGATCTGCGTCTCGTTCTGGAGAACAAACTTCGAGTTCTATCTACTAATGAATTTATGTCAAACATCAAGGGAGATGATGTAGATGGTTGGTCCCAGGTTGTTGAGTCGACAACTCCGCTTGTTGTCGGAATTCCAAACGTGCAATTAGAGGTGTCCTTAGTTACTGCGCCGCATGACATCCGTCCAATTCAGAATCGCGCCCCGTTGCAGGAGCAGTGGAAATTGATCGGTATTGAAAACGCGACCCCTCTCATTGTTCTGACTTTACGTTCTGGTGACGTGCAAGCTTCAGTGGTGGTGTTGAGCAAATTGCTGGGAGCACCTGACGACAGGTTGGACAGAATCATCGCGCAGCAATTTGAAAACAAAGAAATGTTTCTTCAATTTGTGGCACTACTACTCGCTGCCAGTGACCATGCATCACAAAATGCAATGCATGAGTTTCTTTTGAGAGGAAATGACAGTCAAAACAGTTGGATGACTGATGGCGTGGGTCTTCTGGAAATACTTCTTCGGGCGTTATCGCGTTCGCCTCAGTTAATTGATGACGTTGGGCGCTTAGTAGAACGATTGAGGTCGACGAACGAGGGCAAGAAAAAATTGCCTGACGGGTGGGATGAGTTGTGGGCATCGGTCACTGTGACACGAGAGATGATGGGAACCTCCGATGTCGCCCGCTAACTCTCGAGAGATCATTGCTTCTTTAAAAGATTTTCAACAACGAACTGTAGAACACGCATTTGACCGTCTATATCTCGCTATGGATTCGACGCAGCGCTTCCTAGTGGCTGATGAAGTGGGAATGGGTAAGACACTTGTTGCTAGAGGAGTCATAGCGAAGGCTGTTGAACATCTAGAAGATGAACCAACCGTTGACCGAATTGACATCATCTACATTTGTTCAAATTCAGCTATTGCTCGCCAGAATATTCAGAAGCTGAATATTTTTGGCAAAGACACGAAACATCCGAATACTCGTATCACGATGCTTGCATCGCAGGCACATGGTCTGAATGAAAAAACAATTGGTCGAAAGACCGTCAATCTCGTTGCTTTCACACCCGGGACCTCATTTGAGAAAGGTCAGCGAGGAGGTAAGCGGGGTGAACGTGCCCTGATCTATGTCATGTTGAAAGAGTTATTTCTAGGCAGCGAGAAGAAGCTGTCCCAAGTGCTCAGACTCAACGTAAAAGCGAAAGGCTGGAAGGAGAGCGTTACTTACTTTGCGGAACAAGCGACAATCGATGAAGAGATCAAGAAAGGGTTCATAACGGCTCTGCAAAGCAGTCCCGTGTGGACCTCCCTCGCAGAATTTGTTGAGGAGTGCTCTGGTAGCGGTGACCTGTCAAAAGCAATGGAGTCACGTGCTCGTCGTTTAATTGGGCCAGTTCGTACTGTTCTGGCTCGCGCAAGTGTTGATGCACTTGAACCAGACTTGATTGTTTTGGATGAGTTCCAACGCTTCAAACACTTACTGGAAGTGCCCGCCGAAGATACACCCGATAGCGATGTTCGGTTTCTCGCTCAGCAATTATTTGATTTTCCCGGCGTGCGAACCCTCTTGCTTTCAGCAACTCCATACAAGCTCTTCACAATGGCGGCTGAAGAGGGTGTCACCGGAGATGATCATTACAAAGACTTTCTTGCGACAACGAAATTTCTTGTGAAGGAAGATGCACAACGTGTCTCGGATATTGAAGATGCTTTTAGGAGTTATCGAGATTCATTGATTTCCGGCGTTGCAATTAGTGAATCAAAATCAAGGGCGCAAGATCTACTGGTCAAGGTGATGGCGCGTACGGAGCGCCCCACTATTGGTGAATCTGGCATGGGTCTCGAACTGGACGACCCCCTATTGCCTCCTAGCGCCGAGGAACTCGCTGGATACGTCGCAATGGATCGAATGGCACTTGGTCTTGAAACTTCCGTTCATGTCGATTACTGGAAGTCGGCACCCTATTTCTTGAACTTCATGGATGGCTACAAAGTCGGCCGTACTTTCATTGAAGCTATTGAAGACGAGGGGCATTCTCTAATTCCCCAACATGCTCAAGTGATTCAGCCAGCGCAATTGAATAACCGCAAAAAAATTGAACCTGGGAACGCACGACTGCGCAATTTGCAGAAACAAGTTGTTGAAAGTGGTTTGTGGAAACTTTTGTGGCTGCCGCCGTCTCTTCCATATTTGCAACTTGCTGGTCCATACTCAGATGTTGATCGCGCACAAGCCACGAAGAGATTGATTTTCTCGAGTTGGAGTGCGGCGCCAAACAGCATCTCATCTCTTCTCAGTCATGAAGTAGCGACGCGCGTGTTCGCAGCACTCGAACCTGGAAGGAATCCGTATAAGCAGACGAAGCGATTGGCTTATCGCAAAGGTGATGGACATGCAAAAGGCATGACTACTTTTACTTTGTTTACCCCCATCCCTGAACTTGCACTAAAGACGGATGTGTTGGACGTAGTCCGATCGCACCCAGGTGAACTTCTGACATCAGAACAGGCCGTACAAGAAGTAATGGCAAATGTTGGACCTCAATTAGTGCAACTTGTGGGCCGTCCGGTTGGACCTCGAAGTGAGGCGTGGTTCTGGATTGCACCGCTGCTCTTTATGCAAAAACGTGAAGGCTTGCGTCATCTTGAGTCTTTGGAATATTCCGACGGAGATTCAGAAGAGAAAGATTCAGAAGGCCGACACCAAAGTCTTGAGACCGCTTGCAATTTTTCCACCGACAAGTTGGGTGAAACACCCGCAGGTTTTGAGAAATGGGTGTCCATGCTTGGCATGTTTGGCCCCGGGAATATCGCATATCGTTCGCTGAAGCGCACAACTGACCTTCTCAATCCTGATGAAGAAACTCTTTTGTATGCAGCTGCGGTGATCGGCGAAGGATTCCGCAGTCTCTTTAATCGTGCTGAATCAATGTTTTTGATTGACCAGGTGTATTCGGACACAGGTGAGGACTATTGGCAACGTGTGCTTCGTTACTGCATGGATGGAGATCTTCAATCTGTTGTGGACGAATATCTGCATCATTTAGTTGTCAATAGTTCTCCCCAAAACGATAAGGACATCATTGACCTCGCGATGAAAATTTGTGAGGGCTTATCGCTGAAGACATCACCAGTGAACCTCTTTAATCCCCGGAAGACGGATGAGCGCATGACAGTTAATACAAGATTTGCTGTGCGATACGGGTCTTCAAAGGGCAGCTTGAATTCTGATGAGAATTCGGAGAAGCGAATGGTCGCGGTGCAGCAGGCCTTTAATTCACCATTTTGGCCAATGGTTTTGGCATCCACTTCTGTTGGTCAGGAAGGCGTTGACTTCCATTGGTGGTGCCACTCTTTAGTGCATTGGAATCTTCCTTCTAACCCAGTTGACATGGAACAGCGTGAAGGGCGCATTCACCGTTTTGCCGGGCATGCAGTGCGCAAGAACATTGCTGCAAAATATGTAGAAGTTGTCGCGACTGCAAAGACCGGCAATCCGTGGGAAGCTCTCTTTGAAGCAGCGGTTGAAGATAGAAGCACAGAAATTGCGAAAGAGATGGGGGATCTGTGGCCATGGTGGGTCTTCCCAGGGGATTCAAAAATTGTGACGTGGACTCCGGTACTTCCTTTCAGCAAGGACGAGGAACGGCTGAAGCGGATGAAGCGATTACGCGCGATTTATCGGCTCGCGTTTGGTCAACCACGACAAGAAGATCTGATGTCAATTATCAACGAGAATGCTGAGAACTTCACTTCGTTAAATCTTGAACCACCGGCAAGGGGCAACTCGAACTTGCCGTGATGTGGCCAGAAATCGAAATGGGTGAATCTCATGACGGGATTGACTTCCAGACAAGTACCGGCTCATTAGTTGGAGTCATCTCAGTCTTATGCCGCCTATGTTCTATTCTCTATAGAGAAATTCCGTGGCCCAGAGAGAGCTAAATAATGAGCAAAGAATCCCAGAGGGCAGAACTTCATAAGACCATTTGGAGAATCGCAAACGACCTCCGCGGCAGTGTTGATGGTTGGGACTTCAAGACCTATGTCCTCGGAATGCTCTTCTACCGTTTCATCTCTGAGAATCTCACGGTCTATCTCAATGAGCATGAGCATCGTTCAGGAAATAAGACGTTCGATTACGCGGCTCTCAAAGACAAAGACGCCGAGTTTGGTCGCCGGGAAACAGTTGTCGAAAAAGGTTTCTACATTCTCCCTGGCGAGTTGTTTGTCAATGTCCGCAAGCGGGCCAAAGACGACGAAAATCTCAACGAAACCCTTGAGCGAGTCTTCCGTAACATCGAAGCATCAGCAGTCGGTGCTGATAGTGAAGACGACATCAAAGGTTTGTTCGATGATCTTGACGTAAACAGTTCGAAGCTCGGCGGCACGGTAGCGAAGCGCAACGAAAAACTTGTGAAGCTTCTGGATGCCATTGGTGATCTCGGCCTTGGTGAATTTGCCGACAACACCATCGATGCATTCGGCGACGCTTATGAGTACTTGATGACGATGTATGCGTCAAGTGCCGGCAAATCTGGAGGCGAGTTCTTTACTCCGCAAGAAGTATCGGAACTTCTGGCAAGGATCACTGTTGTCGGAAAGACCGAGATCAACAAGGTGTACGACCCAGCATGTGGTTCTGGTGCTCTACTTCTCAAATTTGCGAAAGTGCTCGGCAAGGACAACGTGCGCCAAGGATTCTTTGGGCAGGAAGTCAATATCACGACACACAACTTGTGCCGAATCAACATGTTCCTACATGACATCAACTACGAGAAGTTCGATATTGCTCACGGCGACACGCTGACAGATCCAGCACATTGGGAAGACGAGCCGTTTGAGGCCATTGTCTCTAACCCTCCCTACTCCACAAAGTGGGAAGGAGATGCAAACCCACTTCTCATTAACGATCCACGATTCGCACCTGCAGGAGTATTAGCGCCAAAGAGTAAGGCCGACCTTGCATTCACCATGCATATTCTTAGTTGGTTAGCAGTCAACGGAACGGCGGCCATTGTCGAATTTCCTGGTGTTCTCTACCGAAGTGGTGCCGAACAGAAGATTCGCAAATATCTGATCGACAACAACTTTGTGGATGCAGTCATCCAGTTGCCGCCGGATCTTTTCTTCGGTACCGGGATCTCAACGTGCATCGTGGTTCTCAAGAAATCAAAAGCTGATAACAAGACTTTGTTCATTGATGCATCTCCACACTTCATTCGTGCAGGTAACAAGAACAAACTGACCGACGACAATCAACAGGTGGTGCTGGATGCATACATCTCGCGAACCGATGTTGATCACTTTGTGCGTTTGGTTGACAACAGTGAAATCGCTGACAATGACTACAACCTTTCTGTGTCGTCGTACGTTGAGGCAGAAGACACTCGCGAGGAAGTTGATATCACGTCGTTGAATACGGAAATCGCCCGTATTGTGGTTCGTCAACAAGAACTGCGTACCGCGATTGATGCGATCGTTGCAGACCTTGAGGGTTCACAATGAGAAAGATCAGCGAATTGATTTTCAAGTTATGCCCAGATGGCGTGGAAATGAAGAGCCTGGAGGAGGTATGCGAAGACTTTATTGTTCCTATGCGAGACCGCCCCAAGGATATGACCGGCTCTATCCCCTGGTGTCGAATTGAGGACATAGAAAAGTGGGCGCTTAATGGATCGTTATCTGGGCTGGGTGTGAGTGAAGAGACTATAAAGGCTATGAATCTGAAGGTGATGCCTATTGGCACAGTCATTGCCTCGTGTAGCGCATCCCTTGGAAGATACGCAATAACCACCGCACCTCTGATTACAAATCAGACATTTATCGGATTGGTCTGTGGTCCAGCAATTTACAACAGGTATCTACTTCATATTCTTCAAACCAAAACCTCCGAGTTAGCAGGAGTTTCTAACTCTGGAACGATTCCATATATTTCTCGCTCTAAGTTCGAGAAATTAAGAATTCCAGTGCCGCCGATTGAGGTGCAGCGCGAGATTGTACGTGTCTTGGATATGTTTCAAGAGCTAGAAGCAGAGCTAGAAGCAGAGCTAGAAGCAGAGCTAGAAGCAAGAAGGAAGCAATACGAGTACTACCGAGACTCTCTCCTGAACTTTGCCAACTCGAGAGAGAGAGAGAGAGTTAGGTGGCTGACTTTGGGTGAGGTTGGGGTACTGGTTCGTGGGAACGGCATGCCAAAGACTGACTTTGTGGATGATGGTGTTGGCTGTATTCACTACGGACAGATTTACACGCATTATGGAACAACAGCGTCGGAAACTATGTCATTCGTATCCGAAGAAACTGCAAGAAGACTTGCGCATGTCGAACCTGGCGACCTGATTATCACGAATACAAGCGAAAACATCGAAGATGTTTGCAAAGCAGTTGCGTGGCTGGGGAATGACACGATTGTCACTGGCGGACACGCCACAGTTCTTAAGCATCAAGAAAACCCCGAGTACCTGTCGTATTACTTACAAACCCAGCACTTTGCCGTCGAGAAGAAGAAACTGGCTACCGGAACGAAGGTTTTGGATGTGTCCGCAAAAAGTCTTGCAAAGATTCAGATCCCAGTACCATCCCGATTCGAGCAAGACAGAATTGCAGAAACTCTTAAGAAGTTTGATCTGCTAGTGAATGATCTGTCGGTGGGTTTGCCTGCAGAGCTAGCTGCTCGACGAAAGCAGTACGAGTACTACCGTGATCGACTCCTCACGTTTGAGGAAGCTGCGTGACAAAGAGTTCCACGCCTCGTTTTGAGACCATTGCGGTCAGTGCGGAGAGCACGGTCGTCGCGCAGTTTGAGACGTCCGGTAATCATCAGTCTGGCTATCAGTCCGAAGCCGACCTGGAGCGCGAACTCATCAAGATATTGCAAGGTCAAGCGTATGAGTACCTCACATTTTCCAGTGAAGATCAGTTGGTCGCGAACCTTCGAACTCAGTTGGAAATGTTAAATGGGATCACGTTTTCTGATACCGAATGGGAGAAGTTCTTTTCGGAACGAATAGCCAGCGATAAGGAAGGTGTCGTTGAGAAGACCATCAGGATTCAGGAAGATCACATTCAGCTCCTGCGTCGTGATGATGGGACAACGAAAAACATTCTTCTCATTGACAAGGCGAATATTCACAACAATCGGCTTCAGGCCATCAATCAGTACGAGGTGGAGGGTGCACATCTCAATCGGTATGACGTGACAATTTTGGTGAACGGCCTTCCGATGGTGCATATCGAGTTAAAGCGCCGCGGTGTTGATATTCGTGAGGCCTTCAATCAGATCAACAGGTATCAGCGCGACAGCTTCTGGGCCGGTTCAGGCCTATTCGAATACGTGCAGTTATTCGTTATCAGCAACGGGACATTGACGAAGTACTACAGCAACACAGTTCGCACACAACATCTGGGTGAAAAAGCGCCAGGACGACGAGCTCGAAAGACTTCAAACAGTTTTGACTTCACGAGTTGGTGGGCAGATGCAACCAATCGTCCGATTGAGGACCTGACCGGCTTCGCCAAGACATTCTTCTCTAAGCACACTTTGCTCAACATTCTCACGAAGTATTGCGTTTTGACGGCCGATCGCATGCTCCTGGTGATGCGCCCTTATCAAATTGTGGCAACCGAGCAGATTCTGCGCCGAATAGAAGTGTCTTCGAACTACAAGCAGTGGGGAACTGTTGCGGGTGGTGGGTATGTGTGGCACACCACTGGTTCCGGCAAGACGTTGACAAGCTTCAAGACGGCTCAACTTGCCACTCGGTTGCCGAGCATTGACAAGGTTCTGTTTGTGGTGGACCGCAAGGATCTTGACTATCAGACGATGCAGGAATATGACAGGTTCGAGAAAGGTGCTGCGAACTCGAACACCTCTACGAAGGTGCTGAAGCAACAACTGGAAGACCCTGGTTCTCGGATCATCATCACCACGATCCAGAAGTTGAGCACGTTTATTGCTGCCAACAAGGGGCACGCAATTTATGACGGCCACGTCGTCATAATCTTCGACGAATGCCACCGTTCCCAGTTCGGTGAGATGCATACGTCAATCACCAAGGCGTTCAAGAAGTATCACTTGTTTGGATTTACTGGCACGCCCATTTTTGCAGTTAACTCAAGTAGTGGAGGAAGCCCTGCCTTTCGGACGACTGAACAAGCCTTCGGTGAGAAGTTGCATACCTACACGATTGTCGATGCAATCAATGACAAGAACGTTCTGCCATTTCGTATTGATTACGTCAACACAATCAAGACTCCAGATGTTCTTGCCGACAAGAAAGTCAGTGGAATCGATAAAGAGAAAGCATTGCTTGCGCCGGAGCGAATGAAGCAGGTTGTCGGCTACATCCTCGAACACTTTGATCAAAAGACAAAGCGTGCACAGCATTACAGCGTGGCCGGCAAGCGTGTCAACGGATTTAATTCTCTATTTGCGACCGCCAGCATTGATGCCGCCAAACGGTACTACAACCAGTTCTTCATGCAGCAAGAGCATTTGCCTCCAAACAAGAAGCTGAAAGTTGGGCTTATCTATAGTTATGCAGCGAACGAGGCGGATGATCTCGACCTGCTCGATGACGAGGGATTCGAAACTGATGCTCTTGACATGGATTCAAGGAGTTTCCTTGAGGACGCCATTCAGGATTACAACGAGATGTTCGGCACCAGTTTCGACACTTCAGCTGAGAAGTTTCAGAACTATTACAAGGACCTCTCAATGCGTCTCAAGCGACGTGAAATTGATCTCGTAATTGTCGTCAATATGTTCTTAACGGGTTTCGACGCAACAACCTTGAACACCCTGTGGGTAGACAAGAATCTCAGGTCCCACGGATTGATCCAGGCCTACTCAAGAACTAATCGAATCCTTAACTCTGTTAAGACGTACGGCAATATCGTCAGTTTCAGAAATCTTGAGAAAGAGACGAACGACGCCATTGCGCTCTTCGGTAACAAGGATGCGCGCGGAATAGTTCTATTGAAACCGTATGGGGAATACTACGAGGAGTACTCCGACAAACTCTCCACACTTCTTTCTCAATTCCCACTTGGACAACAAATCGTTGGTGAAACTGCGCAGAAAGAGTTTGTTGCGCTTTTCGGATCAATTCTTCGACTCCGGAATATTCTTCAGGCCTTTGACGATTTCGCGGGACAGGAAGTGTTGGCGCCTAGGGATCTGCAGGACTACCAGAGCGTCTACTTGAACATCTATCAGGACTTCCGCCAGAGAGACAGCAATGAGAAGGAATCAATTGTTGAAGATGTTGTCTTCGAAATTGAATTGATAAAACAAGTCGAGATAAACGTTGACTACATTTTGATGCTTGTTCATCAGTATCGAGCGTCTAAGGGTGATGGCGATGACAAGGAAATTCGCGCAACGATTGATCGTGCAGTTGAGTCGAGCCCTACATTAAGGAACAAGCGGGACCTTATTCACGAATTCGTGGATTCGCTTACTGCTTCTTCAGATGTGGACACGGAATGGGCTAGCTACATGGCAATGAAGCGCGATGAGGAGCTTTCGAAAATTATTTCGGATGAAGGCCTTGACCCTGAAGCGACGAAGACATTTATCGCATCCGCTTTCCGAGACGGAAATGTTCAACCAACTGGAACTGCGATCACCAAGATTTTGCCCCCAGTTTCTCGGTTCGCCGTCCCTGGTGCTCATGCCGAGAAGAAACAGACAGTTCTTGGGAAATTGGTGGCCTATCTCGAAAGATTTATTGGCTTGATGTGACGAGTTCATTCTCGGCTCACAGATTAGACCGCAGGTGGTTCCCAGGACTCCGCGTGTGTGAACAGGCCGTTCACATGATGCAGCACGAATGTTGATGCCTTACGAAGTGCGAGTGGGGCGTTGTGCATGTCCATGCCGCGGCGTATCAAACCATTGATGAAATCTGGAATCACGTCACCGTGACTGCACAGCACTGCATTGTCAGGTGCATCCTCGATTGCAGCTAATGAACGCTCCAGCGGAGAATCTTCTTCCAGTCGCGCATCGTGTTGCACGGTCAACCCAGTCAATTCGCCCAATGGTTCCAAAGTCTGCTGGCAGCGTAAGTACGGACTGCTCAACAACACGCTTGGCCCCAGTGGAGCGAGACGCTCGGCAATCGCTTGCGCCTGTAGCCAGCCCTTGTCGCTCAAGGGTCGCAAGCGGTCATCCTCTAACCATGTGCTGCGAGAACCTGCATGGGCATGGCGGATGACATAGAGAGGCATGTGCCCACCGTACTTGTGCCAGATGAAGGCAGAATGAACACATGAGTTTCTTTGAACGCAACCGTAAAGAAGTAGCTGCCATGGGTCTCGATCCTGCGCGTCTTCCGCAAGGTCAGTACCTCACCGATCGTTTCCCTGTGCTTCACGTAGGTGATGTGCCCGTGTACGAACCAGGCGAGTGGAACCTCACTATCGGCGGCTTGGTGGATAACCCCTACACACTCACATTCGACGAACTCACGGCATTGCCTTCCACCACCCTCACGGCAGATATTCACTGTGTAACAAAGTGGTCAAAGTTCGACACTGTATGGCGCGGCGTGCGCGTGAAAGATCTGTTGGACAAAGCCGGCATTCAAGCCGGCGCAACACACGTAATGGGGCACGCAGAGTTTGGCTACACCGCAAACTTGCCACTCACCGATGCAACCCTTGATGAATCTCTGGTGGTGTGGGAATACGAAGGCGAACCATTGGAACCTATTCACGGTGGCCCTGTGCGCTTGTTGATTCCGAACTTGTACTTCTGGAAATCACCAAAGTGGTTGCGTGGCATCGAGTTAATGAACGCCGACAAACCAGGCTTCTGGGAACGCAACGGTTACCACATGTATGGTGACCCATTCCTTGAACAACGCCACTGGGGCGACTAGTCCTTAGTTGTCTAAAGCACCTTCTATGTGTTGCAGTGAAATGGATTTTGTATCTGACTTTTCATAATGCAACTGATTAGAGCCGACACACGGCGAAGTTAGTCTCAGTAAATGAGTAGCAACGTTCCTGATGAGTTCCCCAAGATCCGGCTGAACGATGGAGCATGTTCATGAAAAAGATGATTTTGCCAGTTGTGGTTGCCACCTTATTGATGACTTCGTGCTCCACTAGTAATGCCGAGAGTGACATTGGGACTGCTAAGGAACTGGCCGCAAAAGTTTGTTCTAATGCTGAATCTCAACTCAGGACAGCATCAGATTTGTCACAAGTTCAAATCAAGCAATGCGAAGTTCAGACGAACGACTCAGGCGAAATCGCATTTATTCTTGCTCTAAATGACTATCTCGAATGGGGTGTTCTCGAGACAAAAAGCGTAGAAGACATTATTTACACGGTTCCATTGGGATTGGTCGCTTACGCATTTGCTAAGTCCGGTGTTGAACCTGAAGTGTTCAACGATGTTTTGGTTGTATTGAATGATTCGTCTCAGACTGTGTACGACATAAAGCCCAAGGATCTTCGAGATGTATTGGCAGTTAAAGACGAGGCCGGAGCTAAGCAGGCTCTGAAGGATCTTCGAAGCAAGATGGAAATTACTTCTATCGATTAATTAAGAGGATCTCGCATTTGTCGACGAGTTCAATTCTTAGAGTGCTGGTGGGTGGGCCAAGGCCACCCAGCCTTAAAGAATCTTGCGGAAGATCTTTGCCTTGCGGTCTGTGTACGGCGGGTATGGAAGCGATGGATCCATCTTGGTGCCGCGTGCAAGCACTGGCTTCATGTGTTGGAACAAACGCACACTGCTGATGCCGTGATACGCGCCCATGCCGCTCTCGCCAATACCACCAAACGGAAGGTTGGGGTTGGTGAGGTGCAACAAGGTGCCGTTCACTGTCACGCCACCGGCAGTGGTGTGATCTAGCACGTCATTCACCACGCGCTTGTTCTCTGCAAACACATAAAGCGCCAATGGATGTGGGTTGGCATTGATGTGATCAATCGCTGTCTGTACCGAAGAGATGGTGATAATGGGCAGAAGTGGTCCGAAGATTTCTTCGTGCATCAACTGTGAACTCATGTCCACGTTGT
>CALBSD010000003.1 GCA_937927625.1 uncultured Actinomycetes bacterium
TTGGACAAGTTGTTGTTGGCCAAGTGGGTGACCTTGCGATTTGGGATCTCACCGGTATTCAGTTTGCTGGCGCAATTGCGGACCCTGTTGAAGGATGGTTGCGTTGTGGCCCCACTGGCGCGCGCGACACGATTGTGCACGGCAAGCCTGTGGTGCGCAATGGTCAGCTAGTGAGCAGCAAGGTGGAAGAGATGATGAAGTCTCACACCAAGCTTGCTGCTGAAATGCAGAAACTGAACAGCTAGTGCTTCCAGCATTTTTTCTCGCCTTCGGCGTGATCTTTGTTGCAGAGTTAGGCGACAAGAGCCAATTGATGGCGTTGGCATTCGCCACACGTTTCAGGACATGGCCTGTGATTATTGCGATCACAATTGCAACAGCGATTGTTCACTTGGTATCCGTCGGTATTGGCGGCGTGATGGGTGCTGCGTTGCCAACGAAGTTCATCAACATTGTTGGTGCACTCGCGTTCATCGGTTTTGGTTTGTGGACATTGCGTGGCGATGAACTCACCGAGAAAGACAAAGAGAGCACGAAGATCTCATCGAAGAACATCATCATTTCGGTGGGCACGGTGTTCTTCTTGGCGGAACTTGGCGACAAGACAATGTTGGCAACAGTGACGTTGGCGACGAATCACAGCATTGTTGGAATCTGGGTCGGATCCACCGCAGGCATGGTTGCTGCCGATGCGTTGGCAATTGTTGTGGGCAAGGCGTTGGGTGACCGGTTGCCAGAGAAGACAATCCGTATTGGCTCGGCTATTGCATTCTTTGTGTTCGCAGCATTGATGCTGTTCGACTCACTCCGTTAGGCGTTACTTGCGCCGATTGCGGCGCCAATCACCATTCCGATTACCAAGCCCGCGATGGCGACAAATGTTGCTGTACGGCCAAGAGTGTTTCCCTTTGACCATGACACTCCACCGAAAGCAATCCCCAAAATTCCAAACAATGGTGGAATGATGAGGAATGCGATGATTCCACAAACAAGTCCAGCGATTGCTAGACCTTGGGCTGGTTTTGCCTGTACTGGTGGTTGGTAATTCATATTTCCCCCGAACTATTTACCTAAAGAGAACATACTCTTTTAGTCAATAGATGTGAAGTATTTTTGAATCGTCCACTTAAGAAAGCAGAATAAATGGCTTTATGCAACTCATGCCGAGCAGAGATGACTATGAATGCAAAGTTCTGTCATTCATGCGGTGCAGCAAGTATTGGCGGTTCAACTTCTCTTCAACCAACGCACGCACCTATGCCGATATCTCAACCTGCCGTGCAACTGGTACGCAATGTTCATTACACGGAGACGGGTGCAATCATTGAGTTTGATGGAATCTCGGCAAACGAAGCTGGAAACATTATTGGTGGCTTCTTTTCTCAATTGGGGTACCGACTTGAAAGCGGCTCGACGTTGCAGGCCTTATATGGAAAGGGATCCGCGGTAGCAAGAGTCGCTGTGGGTGGATTGGTAACGCGAGAAAAATATTCGGCGCGGGTCAATCAATTTGGATCTGTATCAAGAGTTGAGATCTCCTCTGTGATGTCCGGCGCTAGTGGTGGCTTTATCGGACGCAGCAGAGAGAAGTCAGGCAGAAATAATCTGAAGCAATCATTAGGGCTGTTTCTGAGCCAGTTGCCCCGTCGTTGAATTAAGGCAACCGGACATCGGCATCATTGGAACAAAGGGAGTGAATACTCACTGTTAATCATCTGATACCTTTCAAATGGATTCAAATGATTTGACCAAACATATAAAGATGGGATTTCATTCAATGGCTACCTGTGATTCGTGTGGTTTCGAAAAAGGCGAAGGGCGCTATTGTCCAAAGTGTGGGGCAATGGCTGGTGTAGTTTCCTCAGGAACAGCTCAACAGACTTTGGGCACACAGCCGATGCAATCGTCGCAGCCTCTTCATACTTATGCACCATCCGCATCTCAGCCGATGACTGGGTCATCTGGAGTTGCGAAAGGATTTGCAATTGCACTTATGGCGATGTCAGTTTTGGCAGCCATTTCAACCTTTCTCCCATGGCTCTCAGGTAATGGAGAAAGCGCCAACGGTTGGAAAATGAGAGAAGCGCTAGTCGACTCTGATTTCTTCTCGGCTGGTCCAATTCTTGTGATTGTCGGAAGTGGAGTTGTCCTCTTGGTGGCAATTGGACTGCTTTCTGCCGCATCCAAGGACTCATCGATGAATCGAGTTGGTTTGGGATTGTCTCTACTTATCCCAGGGCTGATGATGGCAGGTGGGCTTGGGGCTACCTATAACGATCTAAGTGACTATTTCGGACGAGATGCGATTTCAGAAATTCTTGCCATTGGATGGTACGTAGGTGCATTGTGTGGATTTGGAATTGCGCTTGTTGGATTACTCTCATTTTTTATCAAGCCGTTGAGTAACTCGAAGTAATTGAATCAATTCGCTACAGAATTCCACTTGGGATAAGTAAAAACTCAATTCGCTTTTGTCGCAACTATTGGACTCCAAGTGAGAGGCATGGGAAACATGCGAAATCTGCGGAATCGATTGACTAACCGCTTTGACAGGGCACTGTTATCCGGCAGCTTTTCTGCGGTCATCATGCTCTTCACAGGTACCGCAATCCTCATCTTTGTGGGGTCTGCTGTTGTCAGCCTGTCGGGCGTTCATGCCACACGAGACCATCTCAACTTTGTTGATTCCATGTGGGAGATACTTCAAAGAGCTATTGATCCTGGTCAATTGGCTGGGGAACAAGCTTGGTCAAGCAGGCTCATCCTTCTCACCGTCACGGTGTTTGGTCTACTTCTCGTATCAACTCTGATTTCAATTATTAACTCAACATTGGAACGACGAATAGAAGGTGTCCGGCGTGGTCGTAGGCCGGTACTCCTTCATAACCATGTTGTCGTCATCGGGTGGAACGATGCCGCATCCAAATTGATGGAAGAGCTGGCTGTTGCCCGAATAGAGGGAGTTGATATTTCAGTTGTGGTGTTCACGGAGCATGACCCTATTGAACTTCTGAACTACATCACAGAACATATTCATCGAGAGGATGAAATAGACCAACAGAGCGATACTGCTCGGAAAGTTTCTGAATGGGTGACAGTGCGGCGTGCCCATGGAGACAATACAAATGACCTTCTAACACTTGGCCGCATTGATGAAGCACGTGCGGTCATATGTCTTCTTGATGGCCACCATGAACATCGCAATACGCGAGTTGTCCTGGCGATTCTTGCGGCACTGCAGTTGCCTCAGGCAGAACATCGACCGCTTGATAATCCACTGCAGGTGATAGCTCAGTTTGATTCAGAGGAAGTCGCAGAGCGTTTCAATACTCGTATTGAAAAAGTAGTTGCAGCTCGGCAAGACACATTTGGTGGACTACTTAACTTGCAAGTGATTACCCCCGCCCTTGTTCGCAACAAGATCGAAGTAAATGTTGTGCGTAGTCGTGGTCTCTCTGCCGTGTACAAGGATTTGCTTGACTTTGAAGGCGATGAAATTTATGTGGTGCAACCTCCGCACCCCGGTCTCACATTCGGAAGTCTTGTTCCGCAAGATAGGTGTATTCCTATTGGATTTATTGGTGATTCGGGAGTGGACCTGTGGCCACAATGGGACGAACAAGCCGACGGGCGTTCCGTGGTCGTCGTTGGCGAAAGTATGAAGACGGTTCGAAAGTACATGGACAGTTGGGCACTGGCGCCCAGCGGTGCCGACGTACTCCGAACTGGTCGAACTGTGTCGGCTACCCCTGAGCACTATCTTTTCATTGGGCAGAACAAATGGTTATCGGGTCTCATACGTGAGTTAAGTCTTGTGGTGCCACCACACTCAACTGCGACCTTGTTATTGCATGCTGAAGAGGAGGTGGACCGTCTTCCTCATTTTGCGGGCAGCACCATTGACATTGTTCTTCGTTCTACCGTGAATGAGCCACTTGACGATGACGCATTCGCTGCACGATTTGACCATGTCATTGTGATGGCAGATCATGAGGTTTCTGAAGAAGAAAGTGATTCAAAAGTTCTCACAGATGTACTGGCTTGCAGAGTTCATTTAGAAAGTCGAGAGCTTCATCTCCAGCCAATGACTGTTGTTGCAGAACTTCGTCAACGCGCAAGTAAACACATCGCCGCAGTTCGTATGGCGGATGACTTGTTAGTGAGTGAAGCTCTGTCTGCGTGTGCCATGGCGCAGTTTGCGCTTTATCCCGAGAACGGCGAGGTGCTGCGCAGTTTGTTGGGCAGTGAGTCACCTGTTTTCTTGCAAGGTATTCCAGCCGGTGAAGTCCTGGAATTGAATGAGTCAATGCATTGGGATGAGGTGCAAAAGAGACTTCGTGAGACAACGGGAGAAATTGGTCTCGCCGTGCGCACAATCAACGAAGTGACGGGTATTCCATTTGTGCATATGAATCCAAAGAACGATGCCATGGTGACAATGAATGACGATGTGATTGTCCTTACTCGTTCGTATTTCGATGCAATCAATAGCCACTAGCCTCTCAGCATGAATTTGTTCGGTGAAGTAGTTGTGACGATGTTGGTCAT
>CALBSD010000004.1 GCA_937927625.1 uncultured Actinomycetes bacterium
CAGCCAAGGAACTTGAATCGGCTGGATACGCCGGTGCGTGGACAGCAGAAACTGCACACGACCCCTTCTTCCCACTCTTACTCGGTGCAGAACACACCAGCACATTGGAACTGGGCACTTCGATTGCCGTGGCATTTGCTCGCAACCCCATGAACCTTGCCAACATCGGCTGGGACTTGCAGGCGTATTCAAAGGGTCGCTTCATGTTGGGCCTTGGCAGCCAGATCAAGCCGCACATCACCAAGCGTTTCTCCATGGAGTGGAGCCACCCCGCAGCACGTATGCGCGAAATGATTCTTGCGATGCGTGCCATCTGGGATTGCTGGGAAAACGGTACGAAGCTTGACTTCCGTGGCGATTTCTACACCCACACATTGATGACTCCATTCTTCACGCCTGATGCAAAGGAACTCTCACCCTTTGGTCCACCAAAGATCTTCCTTGCAGGCGTGGGTGAACTCATGACTGAAGTTGCGGGCGAAGTGTGCGACGGATTCTTGTGTCATGGATTCACCACAGAGAAGTACCTGCGCGAAGTCACTATTCCTGCGCTTGCTCGTGGTCGCGCGAAGGCTGGCAAGACAATGGAAGGCTTCGAAATTGTTGGGCCTTCATTCGTTGTCACCGGCACCACCGAAGAGCAACTGAAGGCTGCAGCAGTTGGTACTCGCCAGCAGATTGCGTTCTACGGTTCCACCCCTGCATATAAAGGTGTTCTCGAAGCACATGGCTGGGGCGGCCTGCACGACGAGCTCAACAGCATGTCGAAGTTGGGCAAGTGGGTAGAGATGGGCGAACTCATTACCGATGAGATCCTCAACACATTCGCTGTTGTGGGTGAGCCATCAAAAATCGCACCAGAGCTGGGACGTCGCTACAGCGACATCATCAGCCGCATCAGCTTCTATGCGCCGTACAAGGCAGACCCAGAGGCCTGGATGCCAGTGATTGACGCACTGAAGCAACAGTAAGCACGAAATACAGAAGGCCCCGAGGATTACTCCTCGGGGCCTTTTGTTTTGAATCGTTTAATCGAAGCTTGGACGCGCGCGCAGTGAACGCTTGAGTTCAGCCATGCCGCTAGACGTTGCAATGGTTTCAATCGCGTCCCACAACTTCGTCGCTTCTTCGCCGCGAGGAATGACAGAAATGACTGGGCCAAAGAAAGACGACTCTTTCGCACCACCAGGGTGGAACGTAAGAATTGGCGTACCAACATCTTTGCCTGTGCGTTCAAGCGCAAGTTCAGTTTCAGTGCGAATGAGAGCATCAAAGCTGTCATCAAGTGCAGACTCTGCCCACTCTGCAGGCAAGCCAGCAACGCTCAACAAAGAAGCGATGTGTGCGACTGAATCTTCCACAAACTTCTCGCGCTCTTGATTGTTGTGAAGGCTTGTACCAAGTGCCGTATACACAGCACCGCATGCTGCATTGCCCTGCTCTGCACGAGCACGAGCAGCTACTCGAAGCCCGTTAGTTCCTGCAGCATGAACCGCTGCATAGCCCTCTGGCATCTTTGAGTAGTCCATCTTGTCTTCGTTCAGAAACTTCAACGAGATGAACTTCCACTGCACGTCGTACTGACGAAGCTGTTGTACTTCAGAGACCCACCGCGAGGTAATCCATGCCCACGGGCACACCGGATCGAAGAAGAAGTCGAGATCGGCCATTGTTTACACCCTTGCGATTTCGCGCTCTTCGAATGTTTCGATGAGGTCGCCCGGCTTGAGGTCTTGGAAGTCGGAAAGTCCAATACCGCATTCGAATCCTTCACGAACTTCACGGACATCGTCCTTGAAGCGACGAAGCGACTGAATGGAGCCCTTCCAGATGATGGTTCCGTCGCGAAGGAAGCGCACCTTGGTGCCACGTGTGATGACACCGGTACGAATGAAACAACCGGCGATGGCACCGAGCTTTGGCACTCGGAAGATTTCGCGTACTTCTGCTTCGCCAGTAACCACTTCTTCAAACTCTGGTGCGAGAAGACCGAGCATCGCGCGCTCCATATCCTCCAGGAGTTTGTAGATGATCTCGTAGGTACGAATTTCCACCTTCTCTGATTCAGCCAAGTCACGAGACTTACGATCAGGACGCACATTGAAACCAATGAGCGTTGCATTTGTCGCCGCCGCGAGAGTGATGTCGTTTTCGGTGATACCGCCAACGCCACGGTGTACGAATGCAACCTTGACTTCGTCGCGCTCCAGCTTGCGAAGGCTTTCGGTGACGGCTTCCAGTGAACCCTGAACGTCTGCCTTGATAACAAGGTTGAGTGTTGCCACTTCACCTGCCTGAATCTGGCTGAAGATGTCCTCCAACTTGACGCCGGTCTGAACACGAGCATCGCCGCGCTGGTTGAGAACGCGACGTGTGTGACCACGTGATTCACCAACGAGACGTGCTGTCTTTTCATCCGGAGCCGCGCGGAACTCATCTCCTGCTTGTGGCACTGCAGAAAGACCTAACACCTGAACTGGTGTTGATGGGCCGGCTTCCTTGACTTGTTCACCGCGCTCGTTGATGAGTGCGCGCACCTTGCCCCATGCGGCACCAGCCACGATGGGATCGCCCACCTTGAGCGTGCCCTTGTCGACCAACACTGTGGCAACAGGACCGCGACCAATGTCGAGGTTTGCTTCGAGAACAACACCCTTGGCGCGACCCTGAGGGTTTGCCGTGAGTTCTTCAAGTTCTGCAACAACGTTCAACTGCTCAAGCAAGTCGTCGATGCCGAGGTTCTGCTGTGCAGACATCTCAACGACGATGGTGTCGCCACCCCAAGCTTCAGGAACAAGTTCATATTCGGCTAACTGCGTGAGAACACGTTGCGGGTCAGCATTTTCCTTATCGATCTTGTTGACAGCAACGATGATGGGAACATCAGCCGCGCGAGCGTGGTTGATTGCTTCAATCGTCTGAGGCATCACACCGTCGTCTGCTGCAACAACAAGAACCACGATGTCGGTGACTTGTGCACCGCGCATACGCATCTTCGAGAACGCAGCGTGACCTGGTGTGTCGATGAAGGTGATTAACTTGCCATCTTTTTCAACTTGGTATGCACCGATGTGCTGCGTAATGCCGCCGGCTTCGCCTGCAACAACATTCGCGGAACGAATACGGTCGAGAAGAGTTGTCTTACCGTGGTCAACGTGACCCATAACGGTGATCACCGCTGGGCGCTCTGCCTGCATGGTCTCATCGTCATCGTCAGAGTCGTCAAACAGAGCTTGTAGTTCAGTTTCTTGTTGCTGGCCTGGATCGACGAGCAAAATTTCTGCACCGACTTCCATCGCGAACAATTCCATTTGTTCGTCGCCAAGGCTCATGGTGGCTGTCACCATTTCGCCGTGCTCGAGCAAATAGCGAACAACGTCTGCTGCAGTGCGGTTCAGCTTTGGAGCGAACTCCTGTGCCGACCAACCGCGCTCGATGATGATCGTGCCTTCGGGAACCGGAGCATTGCTGTTCGAGTACTGAGTGAACTGCGGCTGCAATTCGTCGAACTCGCGCCGACGACGTGCACGTGACTTCTTGCGAGGTGCACGACGTTGTCCGTTGCGTGGACCGCCGGGGCCGCCAGGACCGCCACCGGGACGTGGGCCGCCGCCAGGGCCGCCTGCGCCAGGAGCACCAGCACCAGGACCACCGGGTCGTGCGCCACCGGGACCACCAGGACGAGGACCAAAACCAGGACGTGCGCCACCAGGACCACCAGGGCCACCGGGACGTGGGCCACCAGGGCCAGGACGGAAACCACCAGGACCACCAGGACGTGCACCACCAGGACCAGGACGAACGCCAGGGCCGCCAGGACGTGGGCCGCCAGGACCAGGACGGAAACCGCTAGGACCAGGACGTGAAGTCCCTGGAGCCATGCGCTGACCAGGAGGTGGCGGAATGCGCTGACCTGTCGACGACACCGGACCAGGGGGTGGCGGGATCGGAGGACGACCTGCTGGAGGACGCGCACCGGGAGGCATTCCGGTTGGTGGCATCCCAGGTGGCAACGGTGCACGTCCAGCGGGGGGCGCTGGGCGTGTCGTTGGAGGCTGATTGATCGGCGCACGTGGTGCGCCCGCCGTTGGAGTTGGCCTTCCAGAACTAATAAAGCGAGCTCCACCATCAGCACTTGGTGCTTCCGGTGCAGTGGGCGCAGGAGCTTCAGCGGCTGCCGCTGGAGCCTCAGCTACAGGAGCTGGCGCTTCTGGTGCTGCCGCAGGAGCAGTCGAAGTGGCGGGCGCCGGAGCAGATTCGTCCGACTTCGAACTTGTGAGGGTCGGTGAATCTGTCGAAGGGGCCGAAGCCGCTTCAGGTGCTGAAGATTCTGAGTCAGCAGCTGGCGCGTCAACTTTGGTGGCAGCAGCTTTCTTCGCTGGCGCCTTCTTGGCAGCAGCCTTCTTTGCAGGAGCTTCGCCGTCTGCTGGAGTTGCATCAGCCTTCTTTGCCGCAGCTTTCTTCGCTGGCGCCTTCTTGGCTGGCTTTTCTTCTTCGGGCTGGGCGTCACGCTTCAAACCGTCACGTTCAGCCTTACGGCGAACACGGTCAGCTTGTGCCTCCTCCATTGAGGACGACACATTGCGCACGTCGATGCCCATATCTTTCGATAGGTCGAGCGTCTCTTTGTTCGTCATACCGAGCTCTTTAGCGAGCTCGGCAATTCGGATCTTCTTTACTGCCAAGGGTTAGTTCTCCGTGCTCTCGGATTCGTCGGAGGAGCCACCGGCCCACTCTTGCTCACTCACAACAGAGCCGTCGGTTGCATGAAACTGCATCTCGCCGGTTTCGTCGTTGGTGCGCCATTCACCCTCTGCATACTCGGTGTTGCGCGAGCCGCCTCGGGGTTCAAAGATTCCATTGGCCTCATTGGCTGCTTGGGTCTCGGACTTAATGTCAATGCGCACACCGGTGAGGCGTGCAGCAAGACGTGCGTTCTGGCCTTCCTTGCCAATTGCCAATGACAACTGGAAGTCAGGAACGATGACATCTGCCTGTGTGGAGTCATCGCTGAGGCGAACCTCGGTGACCTTTGCAGGAGACAACGCCTTCGAAACGAAATCGTGAAGATCTTCGCTGTAGGAAACGATGTCGATCTTCTCGCCGCGAAGTTCATTCACAACCATGCGAACGCGACCACCACGAGCACCAACGCATGCACCCACTGGGTCAACGTTGACGTCGTTAGAGAACACAGCAATCTTTGTGCGGTGGCCCGGTTCACGAGCGCATGACTTGATTTCGACAACGCCATCGGCGATTTCAGGAACTTCAAGTTCGAACAAACGCTTGATGAGACCGGGGTGCGTACGGCTCACAACAATCTGTGGGCCTTTCGCTGTCTTACGCACTTCAACGATGTATGCCTTGACACGATCACCAGTGACTGGGCGCTCGTATGGCACCTGCTCTGCCTGTGGCAACAGTGCTTCCACCTTGCCGAGGTCGAGCAATGCGTAACGACCATCAGACTGCTGGATGATGCCCGTCACGAGGTCGCCTTCGCGGTTTGCGTACTCTTCGAACTTGCGATCGCGCTCTACTTCGCGGATGCGCTGGCTCATCACCTGCTTGAACGTTGCAGCAGCAATGCGGCCGAGTTCGTTCTTGCTTGGCGTGTCATCACGCTCGTTCACCCAGTTGCCGTCGTCATCGACGTCATAGGCGGTGAACTTCATGTCGAGGTTCTCTGGGTTGACTTCGACGATGACTTCGTCTGCAGCTCCGGGACGCTTCTTGTACGCCGTGGCAAGAGCCTCGACGAGAACTTGAAGTAATGCGTCGACGCTGATGCCGTGGTGTTCGGCAAGCATGCGTACTGCTTCTGACATATCAAGGTTGCTCATGGTGCGCTGGCCTCCTGTTGATCTTCCGTTGTGTTCTTGTCGGTTGCTGCGCGCTTGGCACGAGCTTCCTTCGAATTTGGCTTTGGCTGGGATTCCCAGACGAAGACTGTCTTTGCCTTGTCGACGATGGACAAGGGAAACTCGATGGTTTCCGCAGTGTCGGTGAGGCGAACTGTTGCTGTCGTGTCTGTCGCAGAAACAAGTAGACCTGCAAGGCGGCGACGACCATTGAATTCAGAGGTGAAACGAACGGTGACTTCTTTGCCAGCTTCGCGAGCGAAGTGGTGCGGCGTGCGAAGTGCGCGCTCAAGTCCGGGGCTAGAGACTTCGAGTGTGAAGCGACCAGGAACGGCATCTTCGTTGTGGTCGAGTTCGCGGCCAAGAAGGCGCGTGACGAGAGAAATCTGGTCGATGCTGACGCTTTGAGGCTGGCCAGCAGGAGTATCAAGGGTGACCTTCAAGATTCCACCGTTGAAATCGAGGTCGTAGAGCTCCAATTTGAGGTCGGCGAGAATCGGCTGAAGCATGGCAGAGACGGTGTCTGTGACGCTGTTGGACATATAACTCACCTCTCCTGCCAAAAACTTGGCTCTAACAGAACAAAAGGCACGGGGGGTACCCGTGCCTCCGGTTCACCGAACTTCAAAGGACGGGTTCAATGATAGCCATACAAACTAAGGTTTCGCTCCGATGCTTCGTCTCTCACACCTCTTCGTTCGCACCCTCCGGGATGACCCTTCTGATGCGGAAGTTCCGTCCCATCGCCTATTGGTTCGCGCCGGATATATCCGCCGTGCAGCCCCCGGTGGCTATACCTGGCTACCGCTTGGCTGGCGAGTCCTTCGAAAGGTGGAAAACATCGTCCGCGAAGAGATGGATGCCATCGGAGCACAGGAAGTCCACTTCCCTGCCCTTCTTCCCCGCGAGGTCTATGAAACCACTGGTCGCTGGACTGAATATGGCGACAACCTCTTTCGCCTCAAGGACCGAAAGGGTGCTGATTTCCTTCTTGGACCCACCCATGAGGAGATGTTCACCCTTCTCGTGAAGGACCTGTACAGCAGTTACAAGGACTTGCCCGTGTCGCTGTACCAGATCCAGACGAAGTATCGCGACGAGGCTCGTCCACGTGCCGGCTTGCTGCGCGGCCGCGAGTTTCTCATGAAGGACAGTTACTCCTTCGACATCGATGACGAAGGTCTTTCCAAGAGCTACAACGATCACCGAGATGCCTACGAGCGCATCTTCAATCGCCTTGGTTTGCCATACGCCATCGTCAAAGCGATGAGTGGCGCCATGGGTGGTTCCATGAGCGAAGAGTTCCTCGCCCCCATCGAAGTGGGTGAAGACACTTTCGTTCGATGCACTGCATGTGATTACGCAGCCAATACTGAAGCAGTGACCACAGGCGCTCTTGCACCTGACACGACAGAGCATCCCGCAACCTCAACCATCACCACACCGAATTGTCCCACCATCGCAACATTGGTGGAGTATCTGAATACCAATGCGCCGCGCGCTGATCGGGCGTGGGTTGCAGGCGACACACTGAAGAACGTGGTGCTCACTCTTCGCAATCCTGACGGCACAACATCAGCACTTGTTGTTGGTGTTCCCGGTGATCGCGAAGTGGATATCAAGCGCATCGAAGCACAGGTCTCCCCTGCCGAGGTGGAACCAATGGATGAAGCAGAGTTCGCACAGCATCCTGGATTAGTACGCGGTTACATCGGACCGCAGGTTCTCGGCGTTGAGAGCACAACAGGTATTCGTTATCTCCTTGACCCTTCGGTCGTCCCTGGCAGTGCTTGGGTCACTGGTGCAAACAACAGAGAAACACATGTTCTTTATTTGGTGAATGGCCGAGACTTCACCGCTGACGGAACCATCGAAGCAGCCGAAGTTGCCGGCGGAGATCCATGCCCGAATTGTGGCAAGCCACTTGAAATCGCGCGCGGCATTGAGATCGGCCACGTGTTCCAACTGGGTCGCAAATACGCAGAGAAGTTGGAACTTAAGGTTCTTGATCAAAACGGCAAGGCGCAAGTTGTGACGATGGGTTCCTACGGCATTGGTGTATCACGTGCTGTTGCTTCCATTGCCGAAGTGTTCCATGACGAAATCGGTTTGAAGTGGCCGCGTGCGATTTCTCCAGCAGATGTTCACGTCGTTGTGACAGGCAAAAACGGTGACCATGTCACTGTTGCTGGCGAAAAGCTTGCAGCGGAACTTGAGGCTCATGGCCTGGAAGTCATCTTGGACGATCGCAACGGTGTTTCACCTGGCGTGAAATTCAAAGACGCGGAACTCATGGGCATTCCCACCATCGTTGTTGTCGGCAAGTCACTTGATGAAGGCAATGTGGAAGTGCGTGATCGTCACGCCGGTACAAACACACCTGTCGCAGTGGGTGATGCCATTGCACATGTGCTGAATGTGGTGCGAGGAAAATAAACCATGCCTCGTCGCATCATTGGCGTAGAGAAGAACTACGACTGGGGCGACAGCACGTCAATTGCATTGGCGTTGGGGCTTCCTGCTTCGACAACACCGATTGCGGAATATTGGTGGGGCACACATTCACATGGCCCCTCACATATAGATGAACTAAATGGAACATTGCTTTCTACCCTCAGTGGAGAAATGAATGTGATGGTGAAGTTGCTTGCATGCGACAAGCCATTGTCATTGCAAACTCATCCCACCGCCGAACAAGCATCGGCAGGATTCGTGCGTGAGGAAACAGCCGGAATCGATCGTGATGCACCTCATCGGCTTTACAGGGATGCATCAGACAAGCCCGAAATGCTCATTGCACTTTCACGTTTCGAGGCATTGTGTGGCTTCGCAGAATTGGATGCAGCTCTCGAACACTTGCGCAATATTGGATGGCACAACGAAGCAGATGTTCTGGAACAGAACGGCATCGACGGATACCTCTTGTGGGCTTTCGACCAAACCGACACGCCATCAATGGGAAATGCGCCCGCATGGCTACAACGCATCGCAGAACTTCATCCGCATGATCGTGGACTTCGCGTTGCTCCTCTTTTGAATTATGTGATTCTTCAACCAGGTGACGCAATCTGTTTGCCTGCGGGGAACTTGCATGCGTACCTTCACGGCTTCGGATTAGAAGTGATGAAGTCCTCGGACAATGTGGTGCGCGCCGGCTTCACGACGAAACATGTGGATGTTGCCGAACTACTTCGCATTGTCGATACCACCCCGTTAGAGAATCCAGTCGTGGCACCATCACGTGTTGACAATCACGATGAATACCCATCCCCATCGCCGGCATTTTCTGTTGCATGTGTTCACAGCAAAGGACACGTGGAATTGCAACCGAGCGATGAGGTGCGCATTGTTCTCACAATGTCTTCAGATAAGACTGATGCATTCTTTGTTGCGCCGAACGAATTGGCCACATTTGTAGGCGATGGACCCGTCTGGGTCATCACGCAGAACTAATCGTTCATCGTCTTTCGGATTTCAACAATCTTTGACTCGGCGTCGTTTGCATCGTCGCCCTTTTCGTCCATCAGCTGTGAACGATCTCGTGCGGCTTCACGTTCTGCCAATTTTGTATCAGCACGAGCAATTGCAGCATCAGTACCGTGTTCATTAATGAATTCTGCCCATTCCACAAGCGCCTCGACCATCTCGCGCTCGGGCACCACAGCAACGTTGCGGCCCTTCACAAACAAGTGACCACGCTTATTGCCTGCAGCAATGCCGAGGTCGGCTTCGCGCGCTTCACCAGGACCGTTCACAACACAGCCCATCACAGCAATCTGTAAAGGCAACTTCTTGTCTTCAAAAGCCTTCATGGCGCGATTCGCGACATCGATGACGTCAATCTCTGCACGACCACAACTTGGGCAAGCAATGAGGTCGACGTTCTTGCGCTCACGCAGACCAAGTGCTTCGAGAAGCTGACGACCTGCGCGAGCTTCTTCCACGGGGTCTGCAGTCAAGCTGTAGCGAATCGTGTCACCAATGCCTTCTAGGAGAAGTGTGGAGATGCCTGCGGTGGCCTTCACTAAACCAGCAGGTGGTGGACCAGCCTCTGTGACTCCGAGATGCAATGGATACTTCACTGCATCTGCGAGCAAGCGATACGCATCAACCATGAGCGGCACATTGCTTGCCTTGACAGAAATCTTGATGAGGTCGAAATCAACTTCATTGAAATAAGCGATTTCTTGCAATGCGGATTCCACCATTGCCTCTGCAGTGAGACCGCCATGCTTTTCATACAACGCAGGGTCGAGAGAGCCGCCGTTCACGCCAATACGAATGGGAAGGTTGCGATCACGCGCTTCCATCGCCACAGCCTTGATGTGTTCTGGCTTGCGAATATTGCCGGGATTGAGACGAAGGCCATGAACGCCAGCTTCCATTGCAGCGAGGGCCATCTTGTACTGATGATGGATGTCAGCGATGATCGGCAATGGTGAGCGCGGAACAATTTGTGCAAGACCTTCGGCGGCTTCTTGTTCGTTACACGTGCATCGCACGATGTCGCATCCAGCAGCAGCCAATGCATAAATCTGTTGCAACGTACCTTCGACATCGGCGGTCTTGGTTGTGGTCATTGACTGCACCGTGACGGGGGCTCCCCCGCCAACGGGCACTTTGCCCACTGTGATCTGCTTGGTTTGACGGCGTTCGTACATCGGTTACCAGTGTGGCAGTTTCAGAGCGCTTTAGCCGAGAGGCTTGGTGATATCGAGGTAAAGACCTGTCACAAGCAGAAGGGCCAGCAGGCCCACAACCACCGTGGCAACGGGCACCATCTTGTTGATATCCGCCTTGTATTGCTTGCCCTTGCGAGAACGAATGCGCTCATAGGTGGCGATGGCAGCGTGCCCGCCATCAAACGGCAACAGCGGGAACATATTAAAAACGCCAACAAATACATTGACGCTGGCAAGCATCATCAAGATGCCTTTGAGACCGTCGGATTTACCCACGCTGCCGCCCACTTGGCTCACACCGACAATGGTGGTGGGACGGGTGTTCAGAGAATCGTCCGTGCCAGTGAGGTGATGAATGGTGTTGAAAGGGTTCAACGCGACCCCCACACCTTTGATCGAATTTGTGATGGTGGAGCCGATGTCACCAATGCTGTGACCAGCCGCAGCAACGAGCGAGAGTTTCTTCCAGCCCCAATCGTCGGCCCAAATACCCAAGTACGCACGTCCGTCACCACTTGGATGAGATGAAAGCGCCACATTCAATGTCTGCAAACGGCCGTCTCGCTCAATAACGACTTCAATTCTGTCGCCTGGCTTATTCGAGGTAATCGCCTTCGCAACACTGCTGTAATCAGTGATGTCTTGGCCATCGATACTTCGAACAATGTCCCCGTTACGAATACCGGCGTTTGCCGCAGGGCTGCCTTTCATGTCGATGTTTTGCACCGTTGCATTTCCCGTGCCCTGCTCGCGACCCGCTGTTGAAAAGACACCGAACATTAAGACAAAAGCGATGAGCATGTGCATGAGCGAACCTGCCGTAATCACAAGCAAGCGACGCGGATATGACTTTGATCGATACGCGCGAGGTTCATCATCGGGATCAACCTCGTCGATGTTGTTCATACCAATGATGCGAACAAATGCGCCCAAAGGCAATGCGCGGACACCGTATTCCACCTCACCCTTGGTGCGACTCCACACGCGTGGACCAAACCCCATGAAGAACTGCGTCGCCTTCATGCCGGTGAGTCGTGCTGTGGAGAAATGCCCCACTTCATGCAAGAAAATTGAGATCAGTAATCCGATAACAAAAACGAATGTCCATGTGTTACTGAACGCAAGCCATATGAGGAGCAACAACATCACAACACCGGTGAGTCGACCGGATCTCGTCACTTCGTCGGGAGAACCTTCGGCGGCACCACCTGCGGCCATTTCACTGCGGAAGCGATGATAAAAGTTGCTCACTGAACGAGTGCTTCCTCTGCGAGTTGACGACCTTCGGCATCAGCTGCCAACACATCAGCTTCTGACTGTGGCGAGGTGACGTTGAAACGATTCATGACTCGTTCGACGTACGTCGCGATCTCTGCCCACATAATGCGGCCACCCAAGAATGCTTCAACGATTACTTCGTTTGCAGCAGAGAGTGCCGCCGGTGCAGTTCCGCCAGCACGACCTGCGGCATATGCAAGATCAAGACACCGGAATGTCTCGCGGTCGGGCGCTTCGAAGTCAAGGCGCGACAAAGTTGTCCAATTGATGCGGCCAAACGGTGTTGCAATGCGTTGCGGATAACCAAGCGCGTATCCGATAGGTAACCGCATATCGGGCATTGACAACTGCGCGATGGTGGAACCATCGGTGAACTCGACCATGGAGTGCACAACAGATTGTGGATGCACAACAACATCAATGTTGTCGTACGAGGTGCCGTACAACTCATGAGCCTCAATGACTTCGAGCCCCTTATTCATCAGAGTTGACGAATCGATAGTGATCTTGGGACCCATCTTCCACGTGGGGTGGTCAAGTGCTTGGTCAACAGTGACTGTTGCAAGAGATGCAGCGGTACGACCACGGAAAGGTCCACCACTTGCGGTGAGTACTAGGCGGGCAACTTCAGCACCGGCATCAAAGGATGAGCGCAAGCATTGATGCAATGCGCAATGTTCTGAGTCGACAGGTACTAGTTGTGCACCTGGGGTCTGACGCAACGGCTGCACGATTGGTCCTGCAGCAATAAGGCTTTCCTTGTTGGCAAGACCCAATGTGCGACCTGCACGAAGAGTGTCGAGTGTGACGGACAAGCCAGCGAAACCAACGACTCCGTTAATCACAACATCGGCAACTTCAACGACATCTGACAAGTTGCCAGTGACCTGCACCCCAGGCAATGCGGCAGCAACTTGAGCACGTTGCGATTCATCGGTGACAACAACAAGTTCTGGACGCAGCAACAGTGCCTGCGCGATAACGACATCTGCCGACGAGCCAACAGCCAATGCAGACACGCGATAGTTGTGTGGCTCGGCCATGACAACGTCGATGGTTTGAGTTCCGATAGAGCCGGAAGAACCGGCAATAGCTACGCGCTTTTGAGTCACGTTGTCAGTCTGTCAGTGCGATGCGTCAAAGAGACGTCGCGTCATGTGTGAACTACAGCCAAGGCTGCAGAACAAGCATGAGGTAGTACGCCGCGGGAAGTACAAAGAGGAATCCGTCAAAGCGGTCGAGAACGCCACCATGACCAGCAACAATGCTGCCGAAATCCTTGACGTCAAGATTGCGCTTAAACATTGATTCCACAAGGTCGCCAAGTGGGGCCATCACTGCTACAACAAGACCGAGCGCAATCCACTCACCCATCGAATTCCATGTGCCGTTCTGTGAACCAAAGACAACAAGAGCAACGATGCTGGCAAGTGCACCACCGATGGCTCCTTCGATTGTCTTGTTGGGGCTGACCCATTCACGCAACGGTGTACGACCAACAGATGATCCAACGAACAAACCGCCGACATCATTCGCGATGACTGCAATGACAACCATGAACAAGGTGTCGGTACCAACATGAGCGCCTGCACCATTCACGGAGTAGCGAAGGATGAGAGCGGCGAACGAACCCATGAGGCCGATCCACGTCATTGCCATGGTGGTGATGGCAACGTTGGGCATTGGACCACTCTGAATGCTTGTTGCACCCAAGAATCCAATTGATGTTGCAAGGAAGCCAAAAGCAAATACAAGAGGCAATGCAGCATCACCCATCCAGTACGCAGCAAGTGGTGCTGCAATACAGGTGATGAGGCCGGCGAATGTTGCGGGGCGGTAGCCCTTCTCTGTGACCTTGCTGAAGAACTCAACGGCTGCCAAGCCGACTACTGCGAGAACAATGAGCATCACCGCAGCGGGACGCCACATGATGGCACCAAGGAAGACTGCAACAAGGATGAGACCAGTGGTGACTGCTGTTGGCATATCGCGACCACCAACACCTGGGCGTGGGCCACGAGGACCAGAGCGACGTACTGGCTGAGGACGACCACCGCGTGGCATGCCACCAGTGATGTCGCGAGATGGATCGCGTGGGTATTCACGGCTGACATCACCTGTCACGTCGCGCTGTGGGCGGCGACGCTCGTCGGTGGGGTCAGTTCCAATTACAAGACGCTCGGGTCGACGTGTTGGTTCGCTTGGTGACTGGAATGTTCCCCAGACATCAGCGTCATCTTCGTCGACTGCAGGAATTTCTCCGGTGGCAGGTTCGGTCCAATGAGGAAGGTTGCCCGTGTCACCGTCGCCAAAGCTGAGAGCGGGCTCTGCTGTTGGGTCGTCGGCGAACTGGACGGTTCCAAAGTCAGAACCAAAATCGGTTCCGTAACCGGTGGAATCATCGCGGTTTGTGTCATCTCTGCGGCGCCAGATGTCATCACTCATTTTTCTCCCCTTTCGGGTTTCCGAGGGCAACTTTCGTTGCCACCGTTTCTATACCTCAAGCAGCTCTTGCTCTTTGCGGGCAAAGGCTTTGTCGATCTGCTCGATGTGGTCTTGTGTGTACTTGTCGAGTTCCTTTTCGGCTCTCTCCAAGTCGTCCTTTGAAATCTCAGAGTTCTTTTCTGAAGTTTCGAGTTGTTTACGCGCATCGCGGCGCACATTGCGCACCGCGACACGGCCGTCTTCCGACATGTTCTTGACGACCTTCACATATTCCTTACGGCGCTCTTCTGTGAGCACAGGAAATGAAAGGCGAATAACGACACCATCGTTTGATGGCTGCAAGCCAAGATCACTATCGCGGATCGCGCGCTCGATGGCACCCATCGCACCGCGATCGTGTGGCTTTACGACAAGTGTGCGTGCCTCGGGAACTTGAAAGCCAGCGAGCTGCTGCAATGGAACGGTGGAGCCGTAGTACTCCACCATCAGCTTCTCAACAAGGGCAGGGTTTGCGCGACCGGTGCGCACCGTGGAGTACTGAGATTGGACATGCGCGAATGCTCGCTCCATCTTGTCGACGGCTTCGAGCAGGATGTCTTCAATCACCCAACCAGCGTACCTACTGGCTCACCCCTGAGAATGGACTTCACGTTGCCTTTAGCAAGCAAGTCGAACACCACAATCGGCAGTTTTTTCTCCATACAGAAGGTAATTGCCGTGGAATCCATGACTTTCAGGCCCTTGGTAATCACATCCATATGACTGATCTGTTCATACCTTGTGGCGTTCTTATCCAGCTTTGGGTCCGCGGTATACACACCATCAACCCCAGAGTGAGTGCCCTTCAGGATTGCTTGTGCCTCGATCTCCGCAGCACGTAGAGCAGCGGCAGTGTCAGTTGTGAAGAAGGGGTTACCAGTGCCGCCGGCGAGGATCACCACACGACCCTTTTCCATGTGGCGTTCTGCACGACGACGAATGTATGGCTCTGCCACCTTTGGCATCTCAATGGCGCTCATCACGCGGGACTGCTGTCCAACGCGCTCTAGGGCATCTTGCAATGCGAGACCATTCATGACCGTGGCAAGCATTCCCATGAAGTCAGCTTGGGCTTGGTCCATACCTTGGCCGGCACCTTTAAGGCCGCGCCAGAAGTTTCCACCGCCAACAACAATGGCGATATCGGTTCCGATTTCTTCACGAGCTTCGCGAATCTCGGTTGCAACTTGCGTCAACACGTTGCTGTCAAGGCCAAAGCCGGTTGGTTCAGCGAGCGCTTCGCCCGAAAGCTTGAGCACTACGCGCGACCAACGCGGCCTTGTTGCCATGATCAGCCGAGTTCCACCTGGGCAAAGCGCACGATGTGTGCGCTGCCAATGACTTGCTTGATGGAGAGTTTGTCGTCTTTTGCATATGGCTGCTCAAGAAGACACACGTCCTTGAAGAAACCAGCGATGCGTCCTTCAACGATCTTTGCAATTGCCTGCTCTGGCTTTCCCTCGTTACGCGTGATGGTTTCAAGCGTCTCGCGCTCTTTTGCCACGACATCTGCAGGAACTTCTTCCTGAGTGAGGTACTTCGGACGAGCAAATGCGATGTGCACTGCGATGTCGTGAGCAAGCTCTTGCGTTGCACCGGACATTTCGACGATGACGCCATTGACGCCACGGCCACCCTGGATGTGCTCGTACGAGTCGAGAACGTTGCCAGCTGCTGCTTCAAAACGGATGGTCTCGCCAACTTCAATCTTCTCCTTCAAGAGAATCTTGAGGTCATCAATTTGCTGTGCGCGATCGCCTGCACCCGCTTCACCCTTTGCAAGCACTGCTGCTGCAAGAGCATTGGCTTCTGCAATGAAACTGTCGCTGGAAGCTACGAAGTCTGTCTCGCACTTGAGCTTGACGATGGATGCCTTGCCTGCCTCGACGATAAGAGCGACAACACCCTGAGCATTATCACGGTCATCTCGCTTTGCGCTTGCTGCAAGACCCTTTTCACGAAGCCACTGCTTCGCTGCTTCGATCTCGCCGCCGTTCTCTTCAAGTGCCTTCTTGCAGTCCATCATTCCGGCGCCAGTTGTCTGGCGAAGGCTCTGAACATCTTTCGCTGTGTAGGACATGATTACTCCGCTGCAGGTGTGTCGGTGGACTTCTTCGCGGCGAGACGTGCTTCACGCTCTGCCTGAGCGGCTGCTGCCTGCTGGCGTGCTGCTGCTTGCTGCGCTTCGAATGCTGCGACTTCTTCAGGAGTGCGCTCCACGGGTGCTGCGGCTGCTGCTGCGGCGGCTGCATGTGGGTTGCGCTTCTGATGAATGAAGCGACCTTCGAGAACTGCTTCTGCAATCACACGAGTGAGAAGGTCGTTTGCACGAATGGCATCGTCGTTACCAGGGATTGGGTACTGAATGACGTCAGGGTCAACGTTCGAGTCAACAACTGCGATCACAGGAATTTTCAACTTGTTTGCTTCGGTAACAGCAATGTGTTCCTTCACGGTGTCAAGAACGAAGATTGCGTCTGGACGGCGGTGAAGCTGTGCCATACCGGAGAGGTTCTTCTGAAGCTTCTCGAGCTCACGGCTGAGAAGAAGAGCTTCCTTCTTTGGCATCGCTTCAAAATCGCCAGAAATCTTCATGCGCTCGTATTCCTGCATCTTGCCAACGCGCTTCGAGATTGTTTCGAAGTTAGTGAGCATGCCGCCGAGCCAACGCTCGTTCACGTAGTGCATGCCGCACTTCTCTGCGTAGTCACGGATGGGATCTTGTGCCTGCTTCTTTGTGCCGACGAACAAGATTGTTCCGCCATTTGCAACGAGGTCGCGAGTGAAGGCGTATGCAACTTCAATGCGCTCGAGCGTCTGGTCGAGGTTAAGAATGTGAATTCCGTTGCGCTCTCCGAAGATGAACTGCTTCATCTTTGGGTTCCAACGGCGGGTCTGGTGTCCAAAGTGAACGCCAGCTTCAAGCATTTGTCGCATTGTTACGACAGCCATAATTTTCTCCTTCTGCGGTTGTCCACACACCGATCCGACGCCGAAGCGACCGCAGGTGGCCGGTGTGCATGATTTCTATGGTCTTCGTACTTCCGAAGGTGCACGAAGAACCTAGGAAAGACTATCGGGCAGACCCCGTACGCCCCACAACGACCCCACCCACCCCTTGAAGCCGAGCCCATCCGAGACCTAGGAACCGCAAAGGTTCGACATAGTGGGCGCCGATTCGCACCCCGAGATACATGCGTTCTTCCGCAGTGCCCACTACCTGGCCCTGTTCCACCGCAGCCCCTTCGGCAATGCCCCCCGCCAGTTCTATCCACCCATAGGTGACCTTCGCCTTCGGCGCAATTTGTTCCACCACATAGGTATTCCCTGCTACTTCCCCAACGAAAGTGATGACCCCTGGCAGGACTGCCCGCACAGGTTGACCTGCGGAGCTAGCGATGGTGACCCCACGATGCCCCGAGCATCTCTCACATAGCGGGGCGACGAAGCGTTGAATGACTGGACCCGAGACGGGCGCGATGGGTCGCACAGTCAATGGCACGAAGAGAAGAGACGCGGCGAACACAATCGAAAACATGTGGGCATGTGTGCCCTCTCAGGCCTGGCGAGGCGAGACCGCTACGAAGGCCGACTAGGCCATACCCGCGGCGGCGAGACGTGACCGCAACTGCAACACAGCCTTGGTGTGAATTTGCGAGATACGGCTCTCGGTCACGCCGAGTGCATCTCCGATTTCGGACAACGTCAGTCCGTCTTCGTAATACAGAATCAAGATTGCCTGTTCACGTTCAGGAAGCTTCGAAATTTCTGCGCGCATTGCATCACGCAGTTCACCTTCTTCCATTGCACGACCAGGCTGAATTTGTGCATCGGCTTCTGCTGCAGTGTTGTCCATGGCCACATGATCAAGTGGGCCCACTGAACCGGCAGCAATATCTGCCAGCCACTTCTCCAGTTCCTCAACTGTGATTTTCAGTTCTGCTGCAATTTCTTCGTCCGTGGGCGTACGACCCAACTGATGTTCAAGAAGCGCGATGGCGTCTTGAACCGAACGTGAGCGTGAACGCACCGAACGCGGCACCCAGTCAAGCGCGCGCAATCCATCCAGAATTGCGCCGCGAATACGTGGGATCGCATACGTTTCAAACTTTGCACCATTTGCAGGATCAAACTTGTCGATCGCATTCATGAGTCCGAACACGCCAGCGCTCACGAGATCACCCGTATCCACTGATTTGGGCAAACCTGCAGCAAGACGACCTGCAACGAACTTCACAAGTGAGGCATAGTGCACGACAAGCCAGTCGCGCGCTGTTGCTTCTTGCGAGGCATACCAGGCATCCCAAGCGGTATCGATGGTGTAACGAAGTGGACGAGCGTTCATGCGCGTGGATGCGATTCTGTGTATGCAAGACGCAAACGCTCTTTGCTGACGTGTGTGTAGCGCTGTGTTGTTGCTGCATCGCTATGGCCCAACAGTTCTTGAATGGAACGCGTGTCTGCACCGTTATCCATGAGATGAGTTGCAAACGAGTGACGCAATGCGTGCGGATGAGTGCCGCCCACAATGCCGGCACGCTCGCATGCCTCATCAAGAAGTCGAGCAACATCGCGGCGACCCACTGGTTTGCCACGCGACGACAAGAGCAATGCGTTGCCTGAAGTTTCGTTCGCCACTTCATGGCGCAAGGTCAACCAGTGCGTAATCGCGGCCGTGGCAGGAGAACTCAGTGGAACAATTCTTTCCTTCGAGCCCTTACCCATCACCCGCAATGTTGTCTTATCGGAGGACATGCTCTGTAATTCCAGAGAACAAACCTCGGACACACGCAATCCACTGCCATACAGAATCTCAAGAGCCGCACGATCGCGCGCCTGACGCCACGCCGGAGCCTTAGGGTCTGGCGTGGTGACCAATGTGGTCACGGTCTGCTCATCAAGTGGTCGTGGCAAACGACCTTTTGTCTTCGGCGTGTGCATTGCCTCCGTGGGATCAATCGTGGCCATGTTGCGACGAATTGCCCATCCAAAGTAACGACGGAGCGCAGCGATACGACGAGCCACTGTGCGAGAGGTTGCGCCTCTGTCATGCAGGTGCGCCAAGTATGCACGCACATCTTCTTTTGTGACCCGATCTGGCGCAGCGTCATCACCAGCTTCCAACAACCATTCCGCAAAAAGTTCAACATCGCGACGATACGCAGCGCGTGTGTTGGCCGACGATGCCGTGAGAGAAAGTTCAAATGCAGACGGTTGCCACGCTGAGAGTCGGCCATCACGAACGTTGCACTCACCTTTCAGAGTCGTGTTATTCGTCTTGGACTTACAAGACGGACACGATGACGTATGAGCAACGCGTAATCCACGGACAGGATTCACCAACGCTTCTTGTCCACGTGCGGGTTTGTTGGTGCGGATGAACCACGCAAAGTACGTCGAGACGGCAATGAGGCGTTGTTCAACGGTTTCAACAGTGAAACCAGTGTTCTCCAGATTCCAGACGTAGTCCTCGAGCATGCCCGCTTCAACATCGCTTGGAACTTTCGCACCCAATGAAAGAAAATGTGCAATTGCGTGCTCTAAGTCAGCCCGACGCGCTGCCCGTGCAATATCGCTACAACGTAAGGAACGTGAATGGCGATCAACATCAAAACGGGAGGCGTCTGATTTTTGGACGTGTGCCTTCGCCTCTCCGCTCATGCAACAAAGGTACCCCTACGGGCCTATGCCACGAGTGCCTCCCACCAGCCATCGGTATTTGCCACCCATCCTTTGGCCTCAAGGCGACCGAGAAATACCGCAGTGTTCACCAACGACTGAGAAGTGTGAATCGACAACTCATCCATGCTGCGCGGACCTCGGCCCATTGCATGTAAGAACTCTGCCTCATCTGCGGACAACACCTCACGCGGATCACACCATCTCTTTGCTCGCCTCGTGTCCAGGTTCAGAGCAAGCAGAATGTCATCGACATTCGTGACCGGAGCACAACCGTCACGCAGTAAGTCATTCGTGCCTTCGCTCTGTCGTAAGCCTGGTGACCCTGGTACAGCCATCACTGCAACATCACGTTTCATCGCCTCACGCACGGTGGACATTGATCCGCCCGTACTCCGCGATTCCACCACGATGAGCACTTCGCTTAATCCAGCAATGATGCGATTACGCATCGGGAATCGGAAGGGTTCAGCATGCGCCCCCGGCGGAGATTCAGACAGCAACACACCACATTCTGTTACTTCTTGCCAAATACGAGAATGCTCGCGCGGATACACAACGTCGGGTCCCGATGCGACAACCGCAATAGGTGGTCCGCTGGCATCACCCACAACCGATAACACACCGGTATGTGATTCAACATCGATACCCCGCGCAAGCCCTGACACCACGGAGATACCAGCAGCAGCCAATTGCGCACCGAGCATTCGTGCGAAATGTTTGCCGGATGCCGTCGCAGTGCGCGTCCCCACAATCCCCACCCGACGATGTGTGAAGGCCTCAGAATTCCCTCGAAGAAACAACACCGCAGGCGCCTCAGGATCGCCAATCAATGCCGAGGGATATCCGGCATCTCTCATCGTCACCACTGAAACGCTCTTGTCAATACATCGTTCGGCCACATTGATAACAAGTGACTTGGGAACCGACATCCATGCACGCCATACCGCGTCATCGATGCCGCTGAGAAAACGCTGGCCCTCTTGAATTTGCTGCCACACATCAGATGGCGCGCCTGATTGCAGAAGCCACCGCAGACGTCGATGCGTGAGAAGCGGCAACGATGCAAGTGCCGCCGAATAAGTCCATTGCGGGTAACGAGCATTGCTCATCGCTGTTCCCCCATGCCGGTGTTCAACTTTGCTCGCATTGACAACGCCAACAACACCCACTGAGCAGCAATGGGACCTGACGCATCGTTGAGGTCTGCCAAAGTTCGCGCGACCCGCCTAATGCGGTGGTACCCGCGTCCCGTTAACTTCCCGCCGTCAAGGCGTGTCCGAAGAATGTTGAGTGCGTCTTCTTGCAAGGGCGCCACTTCTTCCAAAGCATCAGCGGTGATCTCTGAGTTCACACACCCTTGTCTCGCATATGACAACTCATGCACTCGCAAGACACGCTCGGCAATAGCTGCGCTGCACTCGCCTTTTTCTTGACTTGTTAATTCTTTTGTAGACGGCCGTTGTAGTTCAACACGCAAATCAAAACGATCCAGTAATGGACCACTGAATCGCCGGAGGTAACGCTGTTTCGCAACATTGGTACAGCCACACGCCAACGGCGACGCCACGCCACAAGGGCACGGATTTGTTGCAGCAACAAGAAGGCACTTTGCGGGCATATCAACTGAACCATTCGCACGTGACAATCGCACGATTCCTTCTTCTAACGGTTGCCGCAATGCATCAAGAACTGTCGGTGCGAACTCCCCCATTTCATCAAGGAACAACACGCCATCACTTGCCAACGTGAGTTCGCCGGGCCGCATATGTGAGGACCCGCCACCCACCATGCCGATCATCGACACGGTGTGATGTGGCGCGCGATACGGAGGTGACGATGCAATCTCTGCAGTCATCGGCATACCCGCCGCACTACGTGCCATTGCAACACGAAAGGCTTGCTCGTCGGTCAAACGCGGCAACAGACCTGGCAATCGTCGCGCCAGCATTGACTTACCTGCGCCCGGCGGACCCATCAACAACACATGATGGAAACCAGCTGCAGCAACTTCCATTGCCAAGCGAGCCATTTCTTGGCCACGAACATCTGCCATGTCCGCAATGTCATCAACAATCACGTGCGGCGATGGGACTTCAACATGCGGCCATGCCTCTTCTGCCTTCAACACCTCCACGAGTTGTTTCAACGTGTGCACAGGTCGGAGTCGTGGTGCACGCGCCAGTGACGCTTCACCCACTGCAGCCGCAGCTACAACGACTTCACGATCAGCAACTGCAGCAACAAGCGGAGCCATTCCAGCAGTAGGTCGCAAGGAACCATCAAGTCCGAGTTCGGCCACGAATGCTTTACCTTCCACCACTTCTTGTGGCACAACACCCGTAGCAACAAGCAACCCCACCGCAATAGCCAGATCTAGTCCGG
Source organism: uncultured Actinomycetes bacterium (assembly GCA_937927625.1). Lineage (GTDB taxonomy): Bacteria > Actinomycetota > Acidimicrobiia > Acidimicrobiales > Ilumatobacteraceae > UBA2093. Next base: position 22,373 of record CALBSD010000004.1, read on the forward strand.
CACCTCCGCGACGTTCTCCGGCGCCTGCCAAATTGATGGTGACTCGCTTTGTCGGCCATTCCAGTTCTGACGACAACATGGCGGCGCGCACACGGTCGCGAGATTCACGACACCCTTCATCGGGAAGACCCACAACGGTGAATGCAGGGATGCCCTGGCCCGCATGAGCTTCCACCACGATGGGGCTGCCGATCGTGGCCATCAGCGTGGAAGATGTAACGGCTGCGTACATGTGCAGTCCCCCTTGGGTGCTCGTCTGAGATAATCGACGGGATGTGTACGCGACGAACCACCCATTGGGCATCTGTTGCAGCACTCATTATCGGACTCACCGCATGCGGCGGACCCACACGAACCGGCACAAGCTTTTGCCGCCAGCTGTCGCATGAACTGCCGGATATTGCACAACGCGTACAAACTCAAAAAGAAGTCAGCAAAATGGTGGATCGCTACCAACGACTATTGGACCGCGCTCCACTCACCATTGAAAAAGACTTGGCGGTCATGACCGACTTACTTCGTCAGGCATCCAAGCTCAATACGAATAGTCAAAAAGATGTGCAGGCGTTAGCCGACGCAACGTACGCTGCGAATCAATCGGCACTGAATGTCCGTGATTGGGTCAAGAGCACATGTGCTGTTGACATCAGCTCTGGACTCAATATTGAGCCACCGCGTGTTGCAACAACAACGACCACGACAATTGCACCAGTGACAACTCCTGCGCCAGCCGCCAATTCTGTGGCGACTTCAGTTCCCGCGGCAACAACTGCCCCGTAAAACGAACTAGCGAATTTCTCCGCGCTTAACGATCACCTTGTCGACGAGGCCATAATCCTTGGCTTCTTCGGCAGTGAACCAACGGTCGCGCTCAGAGTCGGCCTGGATATCAGCCAAGTCACGACCGGAGTGGAATGAAATGAGTTCCGCCATCTTGCGCTTGGTGAGACGAAGTTGCTCAGCCTGAATAGCGATGTCCGATGCTTGACCACGAAGGCCGGCAAGTGGCTGGTGCATCATGATGCGAGCGTTGGGAAGCGTATAGCGCTTGCCTGCAGCACCAGCAGTAAGAAGGAACTGTCCCATGGAAGCAGCAAGGCCCATGCAGACTGTGGCAACATCGCAGCTCACGAATTGCATGGTGTCGTAAATTGCCATACCAGCAGTGACGGAACCGCCAGGGCTGTTGATGTAGAGCCAGATATCTGCGTTGGGGTCTTCACCTTCGAGGAAGAGCAACTGTGCGCAGAGGCTGTTGGCGATGTCGTCATTGACATCAGTGCCCAACATGATCACGCGGTTCTTGAGAAGACGGTTGAAGATGTTTGCGCCGGATTCGCCAGCGCCTTCAAGCGCGACGGGACTGACAGGAAAACCTGAGGTGCTCATATGTGTAGGAAGGCTACCTGCTCGGGCAGAATGTAACCGTGCCTGCCACCCCCGACTTTTCCCCCAACACCGACGAACTTGTCCTGAATAACGCCCGTTTCGTGGAGAACTTCGCCGATGCTGGGCTGGCACTGTCGCCGAAGCGGCACCTTGCCATCGTCGCCTGTATGGACAGCCGCATGGACATCTTCCAGATGCTTGGCCTGGACCACGGTGATGCACACATCATTCGCAACGCCGGTGGAGTCGTTACCGACGATGTTGTTCGTTCACTGGTTGTCTCACAGCGTCTTCTGAAGACCCAAGAAATTGTTCTCGTTCACCACACCGACTGCGGTTTGCAGAAAATTTCTGAAGACGGATTCAAGAACGAGATCGAGATCGATTGTGGAACGAAACCCAATTGGTCAATCGAAGCCTTTAGCGATCCATTTGACGCTGTTCTCGCATCGATGACACGGCTCAAGAACGATCCATTCGTGATTTACAAAGACCACATTCGCGGATTTGTTTATGACGTGGAGACTGGTGCTTTGCACGAAGTCGATACCGACCCTCGCCACACCAGCAGTTAACGCGCAACGCCGCTGAACACCACGACGATTCGTTCGTCGCTCGCGATGGAATCACGAATCTGTAGAACGCCCGCAAGACCAGCACTTCCCGTCGGACTCACAGAGATATCTGTGAACTCCGAGGCCATGTGATGGGCTCGGACGACAGAATTTTCCGCCGCAACAACAGGTGAACCACCCGTATCCGACATGCCATCGAGGATCCCAATCCAGTCGTACGTCTCGTCATCGAGAATTCCATCGGCCAAAGAATGCGGCTCGCTCTCCCACGCCCACATACATTCAGCCCAACGCTTGCCCGCATCACGTGTTCCACCGGATGCTTTTGCGTGTTCCCAGGCGCGAGACAATGGCGCACAACCCTCTGTCTGCACTGCGTGAAATTTTGGATGAGTACCAACATTGTGCATGCTGGACGCAACGCTTGATGCAAAAGCACCGCCACCGACCTGGATGAAGATGCGATCTACTCGATGACCGATTTCTTTCAGCATCTCCCACCCGATGGTGCGACCGCCGTCAAGACACCATGCGTTCTCAGTACCTTGCACGCCAAAAGGAATTGCACCAGCGGCAACAACTTCACGGAAACGCAAGACACACGGATCACCGACGGGGTCAGACTCTTGTCGAGGACACACTCGGATATCTGCATTCAACGATTGCAACTTTGCCATCACCGACTGCGAGGCGCCGGGCGGAACATGAACCGCAATCGGCCATTGCACTGCGGCTGCCAAAGTGCTCGCAGCGATTGCAGCATTGCCACACGAAGCAATTGCCAACATGGGTCGTTGTTCAGGTGATGTCCACGGAGCAAGACCAGCTCGTTCTGCCATCAACAGATGAACAAGTTCTGTGAACAAGTGTCGCGCTTTGTGCGAGCCAGCCACATTGTGTGTTTCGTCTTTGATCCAGATGCCGCCGTTGGCAGTAAAACCAAGGGCATCAGAGAGCGCATCGGCGCGCAACATTGGTGTGCGAGTAAAACCCACACCGTCAATCGTTTTCACTGCATCATCAAGTTCGCGAATGATGGATTCACGCATTGCATCATCAAGACCAATTGATGCACCAAATGAATCAACTGCGAGGTAAGCGCGATACGCAATGAATGGATTGATGTCATCAGTGGGACGAAACACATCAATGGGGACGTCGAACCGCAACACATGTTTACGGTCAGCATCTGTTGCGTTCGGGCACTTCCACGAAAACGGAGTGGAAATATCAACATAAGCACCGCACACAGAACATGTGAGTCCGGTGACGGCAGTGCTCATGTGGAACTACTTCGAGATTTTTGCTACGCGTGCGTTGAACTCATTGATGAGTTCGTCCCACACGGGAACATATGCGCGCACAGAGCGCCAGAAGGACTGTGAACGACGTGCTTCAAAGACGTCGAGCGGCGTGCCCTGCTGTTCCACCCAGGTGTAGTAGCCCAAGTTGAAGATGCGGTTCTTATCAAGTGCGGTGCAGTCGATCACGGCATCAGTGGACACATTGCCCAAATGCTCACTGAACACTTCTGCTGCGTCAATCTCGGTGAAGTTGTTGTTGAAGCGATGTGCGAGTGTCTTCACTCGTTCGCTTGGATACAACGCACTTCCATCAGTGGCAATGGTGACAATTGCGTCACTGGCGCCGTAACCAAGAAGCTTGGCGGTCTTGATTGCTGCAATCACGTTGCAGATTGCAGAGAAACCAAAATGCGTGAGTGCATCAAGAAGTTCTGCACTGATGCCATGGCGTTGCGACAAGTACTGCTGACCGGCTGGAGTGTTGAACAACACGTCCAACTCGTCGGTCGCACGGTCAGAAACACCAACAACAACATCGGTGTTCATCACGTTATGGATGAGCGGGATGTGTTTGTCGCCAATTCCTTGAATGTTGTGTTCGCCGAAGCCGTTCTCCAACATCGTGGGGCATTCGAGAGCCTCAACAGCAACGATCTTGGTTCCGTAGATGTCCTTCAAACGGTCGCCTGCGGCAATGGTGCCAGCAGATCCTGTTGCCGAGGTGAACGCGGCGAGACGAATATCAGAGAAACCATTGGCCTTCACGTGCTCGAATGCATGTGCGAGCGCACGACCTGTGACTTCGTAGTGACCGGCATGGTTACCGAACTCACAGAACTGGTTGAGGATGAAGTTGCCTGAATCCTTTGCCATTTCGTTACATGCGTCGTAGATCTCTTTGACGTTGCTCTCGGTGCCAGCGGTACGGACAATGTCGGATGGGTCACGAACCCACTTGTCGAGCCAGTCGAAACGCTCCTGCGACATGCCCGCAGGAAGCACAGCCACGCCACGAGAACCCATGAGTGTGCTGATGGCGATACCACCACGTGCATAGTTGCCGGTTGATGGCCACACGGCACGGTGACGTGTTGGGTCAAACTGACCAGTGACAACACGAGGCACGAAACATGAATACGCAGCAAGCACCTTGTGCGCTGTGATCATCGGGAAGCGGTCACCGAATACCACGATGATGGGCGACTCAATACCTGTGATGGACGATGGCAACACAACATGGTCAGGCACTTCAACTTTGTCGCCTGCAAGGTTGTTATACCAATGGACTCGGTACAAGTTGCGAGGGTCAGCAGCGTTCTTGTCGACACCCGCCGTGCGGCTAGCCGGAATGCGATGAGGCTCGGCAAGTTCGGCAAATGTGGGGAGCACAATGTTCTGCTCTGCGAAGCGTCGAATGCTGTTCTCAAGCGAGGTGGCATCCATGACCTTGTCGGCGAGGCCCAACTGTTCCTGCAGGGCAGTTGCGTCAAGGGTTGATTCGAGGGCAGATGAAGCTGTCACCCTCCTAGTTTGCCATCTCGAACGCCCGCTCCCCGACTGTCACGGGTACCCTCGGTGTGTCGCCGGTGTAGCCCAATTGGCAGAGGCAGCAGGTTTAGGTCCTGCGTGTTGGGGGTTCGAGTCCCTTCACCGGCACTGTGCATATTTATGATTTGCCCACCCCAGCAGTGGTAATTGATATTTCTTCTCTGCGAAAGAACATCGCAGCCATGGCCAATGTCCACCCTGGTCGACGCCTGCGTCCTCATGTGAAGGCGCACAAATGCTCGGGCATCGCCGCCGAACAAGAAGGTGCGGGGCATTCTTCATTCACATGCGCAACACCTCGTGAAATTCTCGGACTCATTGACGCGCACGTCGGTAACGATTTTCTCCTCGCAAATGAAGTGCTCGATGCTCACCGTCTTGAAGCACTCGCAGAAGCACAAGATGATGCGCTTATCACCGTGGCAATCGATTCCAACGAGACTCTCACCGCCGCACATCGCGCTGGTATTCGCAGTGTCATGATCGATGTCAATGTTGGCCTGCCCCGCTGCGGCATCGACCCTCTCAAAGCGGGCGCACTCGCTGATGCTGCACGCGGACTCGGCCTCGATGTTCGCGGCGTCATGGGATACGAGGGCCATCTCATGATGGTGAGTGACCGTGACGAAAAAAAGAAGCAAGTGCACGATGCGATGGCTCTCCTTGCACAAGCCCACGGCGATGTCGGTGGTGACATTGTTTCTGCAGGTGGTACCGGAACGTACGACATGTTTGTCGGCACTACTGTCAATGAAGTGCAAGCCGGCAGCTATGCGCTCATGGATACGCAATACGCGCAACTCGGCCATCCATTCGTGCAGGCAATGTGGGTTGTCGGAACCGTTATCTCCTCTAACGAGAAGTGGTCCGTTGTTGATGTTGGCTTGAAGTCCCTCGGCATGGACCATGGCAATCCCACCATCAAGGATCATGCAGTGTGGTTTTGTTCCGATGAGCACATCACGTTCTCGCCAAGCGAGGGAACTCCGAAACCAGTTGTCGGCGATCGCGCCTTTGTGACTCCATCACACATTGACCCCACGATGGCAATGCATGAGGTTGCCTATGTGGCTAATGAATACGGCGAAATTGTCGCTGAGTGGCCTATCGACCTACGGGGTTGGTAAACCAAAAAGTCGGGAGAGCAAGGTTGGCAATTGCGTCAATGCTCGACCACGATGCGAAATCTCATCCTTCTCGGCTGCAGTCATCTCAGCAAAAGTGCGCCCGTCTGCATCATCAGGGATAAACACGCTGTCGTAACCGAAACCTGAATCGCCACGCTCTGCGTCTGCAATGACACCAGTGCATTCGCCGCTAACGAAATGCATCTCACCTTTGGAGTTCACCAATGCAACGACAGTGCGAAACTTTGCTGTGCGATCGCTGACACCAGACAATTGCTGCAACAACAACGCACGGTTGTCAGCATCAGTTGCATCATCGCCGGCGAATCGCGCGCTATGAACTCCAGGTGCGCCATTCAATGCAGCAACCTCTAACCCTGTGTCGTCTGCAATCGCCCACTCCTCAGCCACATTTGCAATCTCCACTGCCTTGATGATTGCGTTGCCTTCCAGTGTTGGCGCCGTCTCATCGATGTCACCTACAGATTCAGGACGCGGCAACAACTGCACCCATTCAGGCAACAAGCGAGATAGTTCAGCAACCTTTTTAGGGTTCGCACTGGCGCAGACAAGCCGCATATGAATTAACGCTCTGGCGCACGCATGGGCGGTGCTTCGGAAAGAAGTCCCGCTTGAAGATCAAAGATGCGTCCAAGACCCGTGTCGGCCAACATCAGCAACTCATCGAGTTCGCTACGCGAGAACGCCATACCTTCAGCCGTGCCTTGCACTTCAACGAAGCGAGATTCGCCACCGTTGACAGGACGCAACATCACAACGTTCATGTCGACTTCAGCAGTGCTATCTTCAACGTACGGAAGGTCGAGCACCGGAGTGCCGCCACAAACACCAACAGAAATCGCTGCGCAATAGGAGTGCAGTGGGTTCTCGGAAATCGCACCGCTCTGCACCAAACGTGACACTGCATCGTGCAATGCCAAGAAACCACCACAGATACTTGCGGTGCGTGTTCCGCCATCAGCCTGCAATACATCGCAGTCGACAACAATCTGACGCTCGCCAAGTGCACGCATGTCAATCGCTGCTCGCAAAGAACGACCAATGAGACGCTGAATTTCAACAGTGCGCCCGCTCTGCTTACCCTTTGCGGCTTCACGGTCAACACGATCTGGTGATGAACCAGGAAGCATGGAGTACTCCGCTGTGACCCATCCTTTGCCAGAGCCCTTCATCCAGCGAGGCACATCTTCATCAATCGATGCGGTGCACAACACGCGTGTGCGACCGAACGACACCAGCACGGAGCCGGCGGACATTTCGGTGAAATCACGCTGGAATGAAATTGGACGGAGTTGATCTGGCGTACGGCCATCGGGACGAGTCATGGGTAAATGTCTAGTCGGTGACGACACGAGACCAACGACTTGCTGTCGAGAGCTCTGGCCCGAGAAGCCGACGACCGAAGTCGGCGAACCATTCCACATCACCCGATGACAGGAATGTGTGTGTCCCCGCTCTGTCGACCGACGCAGTGATTTTGTTGTCACGCAACATGGAAGCCAACGCAAATGCAGTCTCATCAGCACTGGAAACCAATACGACATCAGGACCCATCACTTCGCTAATCACACGAGAGAGATAGGGGTAATGCGTACAACCAAGAAGCAACGCGTCAATGCCTGCGTCGACGACAGGAGCAAGAAGACGCTCTGCAAGCAGCATCACTTCGTCACCACTTGTTTGGCCTCGTTCAACAAATTCAACAAATCCAGGGCATGCCGTGGCGATGAGATCAAGCGATGCGTCTTCTTCTTCCAGAGCCCGCTGATATGCACCCGATGAAATAGTTCCGACAGTTCCGATGACACCCACACGACGAACCTTCGATGCAATGGACAACGCGCGAGCACCTGGCTCCACCACGCTGACCACTGGCACAGGTAGTTCATCTGACAATTCATGAAACGCCGCAGCTGCCGCCGTATTGCACGCAACAACTACGGCTTTCACGTTGTGGTCGTTCACCAAGCTCCACGCAATCTCGCGCGCGAACTCACGCACCTCACTTGCGGCGCGTGGCCCATATGGATATCGACCAGTGTCACCCACATACACAAGGTCTTCTGACGGCAAAACATCGATGACGGCACGAGCCACCGTGAGACCACCAAAACCGGAATCAAACATTCCAATGGGGCGGTTGTCAATGCCGATCATCCTGCAAGGCTAGGCGTAGTGTCGTGCCCCATGCTGACAGCCACCCTTTTCGCCCTTGCGGCTGCAGTACTTCACGCTTCGTGGAATCTGTGGGTGAAGCAAAGTGGAGACCGTTGGCTGGCCCTGTGGGGACAAATGACAGCCGGTGGCATTCTTTGTGTGATCGTCCTGCTCTTCACCGGTTGGCCCGATCATTTGGTGTGGTGGACCGTTATCGCCAGCGGACTCATCCACGTTGTGTACGTCTACACACTTGCGCGCGCGTACAACATCGGCGATTTCTCCGTGACGTATCCCATTGCACGTGGCACAGGCGCATTGATCGCCGCAATCGGTGGCGTGCTCTTTTTGTCCGACCATCTCTCCGTCATCACAATGATCGGAATTGCCATCGCCATCGGCGGCATCATGTTGCTTGCAGGACGCGCCGACAATCAACATGTCATCGCAGCACTTCTCGTTTCACTGTGCATTGGTTCGTATTCCGTGATCGATGGACATGGTTCACGTTTAACGGGCGGAAATTTGTATCCACTCGTCCTCTTCATTTCCACTGGCATCACCGTGAGTACTTGGGGCATTGCAACAGGTCGCACACGTGAGATGGCTCTTGCAATGCGCACCACATGGCATCGCTTTGCATTGGCTGGTGCGGCATCAGTTCTCACGTACTGGATGGTTCTCATCGCCATGCAGAAGGCACCCGTTGGCTATGTCACCGCATTGCGGGAGTCAAGCGTGGTCATCGTTGCACTTGTCGGCACAAGGTACTTGGGCGAGGCAGACACCAAACGACGCGTGATTGCAGCAGGAATTGTTCTTGCAGGTCTCGTCGTTTTAATTGCTGGCCGCTAAGGCGCAACCGCTCAACGATTTAGAAGTAGATGATCTTCTCTGCGTTTGCTTCGGCCTGATCAAGGTCATCGGTGTACGCGCCGGTGGAGAGATACTTCCAGCCACCGTCACACACGATGAAGACAATGACGCCTTCTTCAATTTCACTAGCAACTTTGACTGCACCAGCAAGTGATGCACCAGAAGAAATGCCTGCGAAGATGCCGCATTCAGCAACGATACGACGTGTCCACTCAAGGGATTCACGGGGACGGACAACGCGCTTGCGGTCAAGCAGCTCACGGCCATGCCAGTTGTCGAACACTGGAGGAATGTAACCGTCGTCCAAGTTGCGCAAACCTTCAACACGCTCACCGAGTGGCGGTTCTACAGCGACAAGCTTGATGTCAGGATTCTGTTCCTTCAAGTACTTGCCCACACCCATGAGGGTTCCGCTGGTGCCAAGACCTGCAACGAAGTGCGTGATCTCTGGGCAGTCGCGGTAAATCTCTGGGCCAGTTGTTTCGTAATGCGCACGAGGGTTTGCATCGTTTCCGTACTGGTACAAGAAGCACCACTCAGGATGCTGCGCCGCAAGTTCTTGCGCGCGACGAACAGCACCATTGCTGCCCTCTTCGCCTGGCGTGAGAATGATCTCTGCGCCGAACACTTCCAACATTTGGCGACGCTCAATGCTCACCGAGGTAGGCATCAGAATTGTGATGGGATAGCCCTTCATACGAGCAATAGCTGCCAGAGCAATACCGGTGTTACCCGATGATGGTTCGACGATGCGCTGACCAGGCATCAAACGACCTGTGCGCTCGGCGTCCTCAATCATGGACTTTGCAATGCGGTCCTTCACCGAACCGAACGGGTTCTGGCTTTCCAGCTTCGCGATGAGTCGCACATTTGGGTTTGGGGACAGGATGGACACATCCACAAGTGGTGTGTTGCCAATGAGTTCGAGAGAATTCTGCAAAACAAACACAGACCCTCCATTCCTTCTCACATCTGCAATCGACATGTGTCTCCTTCGCGAGCCCCCGATGGGCCCCCTAATGAAACCCAGACCGGAGGAAAGCTATTCCCGATAAATCCAGTCGGAATTGTAACGCTTAAAGGTCGATTATTGACTCCTCATGGACGTCCTCGCCCATGATGCGAAAGGACCGAGGCTGTGGCTCCCCCGTCTTCAGACTGACGATGATGTAGTGCCAGCCCGGATCAGGGGCCTGGGCAATGTCCGTACTGCTGGGATATGCCTCGGTGTGGGTATGGCTGTGCGCACACCCAATGACCTCCAGCCCGTCGGCTTCGGCGGCCAGCTCGGCACGGAGATGTTCCTTCGGGTCAATCGTGTAGACCATCGCGCTGTGGGCGATGTTGGTGCAGGGCACGAACCGCACGACTTCCGAGGTGGTGGGGTTTCCGACCAAGAGACCACACATCTCCTCGGGGTAACAGGCGATGCTGTGGGCCGCCATTGCCGCCGTTGCTTCAGCAGGCACAGAAATCAGGTGCTGGGGTGACTCAGACATCGGTTCGCAGGCTAGCGGTACGCTCATTCTCTCCATGGCCAAAGCACCGAACACCGTTCTTGCAAGCAATCGCAAGGCTCGACACGATTACGAGATTCTCGACGTGTTCGAAGCCGGCATTGTTCTCGTCGGCAGTGAAGTCAAGAGCTTGCGTGCCGGCCAGGTGCAATTAGTTGATGCCTATGCACGCATTCTCGATGGCGAAATGTGGCTCGACGGTGTTCATATTTCGCCTTATTCATTCGCAGTTGGTGTGGGGGCACACGACCCCGACCGCCCACGCAAGTTGTTGCTACATCGCGAAGAGATCAATCGTCTGCACGACCGCATTGCCCGCGAGCGTTTGTCGCTAGTTCCCCTCGCATTCAAATTGATCGATGGACGCGTGAAGGTGGAATTGGCACTTGGTCGTGGACGCAAAAAGGGCGACAAGCGAAATGCCATTGCCGAACGTGATGTGCAACGCGAGATGCAACGCAGTCTAGGTCGCCAGCGCAAAGGTATGGATTAGCCCGGATTATTCGCCACTCCCTCGGCGTACACTGACGACACACAACCAATCAATGGGGCTGACAGGTTTCGACAGCAGTTTCGTTGTTTGCACGTGCAACCCGAATTGCTCAGATTCGTTAAACGGGGCAAAAAACAGAATTGCCAACGAGCAGTTCGCTCTCGCAGCTTAATTTCTAAGCGGTAGAGAGACATCGTGACCAGCAATGGCGCACGGGGCCAGTTCACCGCAGCCCGGCAACAGAAGCGGTGGATGACGGCAGGAAAGAACGCTGACGATGAGAAAGACCATTGCCATGTTGGAAAGACAGCACGCGGCCTAAGTAATTAGGTAACCGACCCGTCGGTGACGTTGCGTCAGCGTTAACACGGGAATGGTTGTATCACTGGTAAATAGCGCCTGATGGACGGGGGTTCGATTCCCCCCAGCTCCACTAACCTTGCTTTTGCTGGGTTTTCCCTGCTTAGTAAGGGCTCTGTGAGGCGTGTTTGGCGTAACACGGCGGCGTAACCGACTACGGTGAGGTCATGGCGACACGCAAGACGACACCGCAGCGCCGTCCCCGAAACGGCGGCGGTCTCTACACCAAGACCCGCACCCGCCGTGACCCGCGCACGGGGCGCACCTACGAGGTCACCTACTGGGAGGCGTCCTGGGACATCCCCGAGGACCGCCGCCAAGCGGGGTTCGCCCGCAAGCGCATCACCGGCAGCGGCCCGACCCAGTCGATCGCGCTGCGGAACCTCGAACACAACAAGGAGGCGTTCCTGGCTGGTCGCAGCCGGGGTCGCGAGCACGTCAAGGGGATCCCCAAGGGAGTCATGCCGACGGTGGCCCAGCTGTTCGAGGCCTGGATCGACGAGGTCGGCAAGGGCGACATCTCTGACATCGTGGCCGGCAAGTACCGAGGGTATTTCGAGAACCACTTGCTGCCCTATCTCGGCGACATCAAGGTGAACCGGATCGACAAGCGTCGCCTTGCACTGCTGTTCTCAGAAACACTCCCGAAGAAGCGCGATGTTCGTGACGGCATCGACAGGGGGCCGCTGCTGTCGAACTCCTCACAACTGAACGTCTACCGGGCGCTGTCGAAGTTCCTCACATACGCGGAGGTCCACAACTACATCGACCACAACCCCCTGCGATCGGTCGCGGCTCCGAAGGTGAAGCGAGCCAAGATCGACGTCGACAAATACTCCGCCCTCGCCGACACGCTTCTCGACCGGCTCGTCGCCGATGACGACCCGGAATACTGCCGCTGGCTGATGCAGTTCCTCGGGTTACGCCGAGCGGAACGTCTCGGTCTGCGGTGGAGCGACATCACTGGCCTCAACGGTAAGAACCCGATGTTGACCGTCCGCGGGCAGCTCGCGCGACACGACGACGGCAGTTGGTACCTGAAAGCGACCAAGACTGGAAAGGAACGCAAGATCGCCCTGTCCGAGCCGTGGATCTCTGCGCTTCGCCAACACAAGAAGAACCAGGACGCCCACCGACGCGACAAGAAGAACTGGAAGCCGCGCAAAGGTTTCGAGGATCTCGTATTCCTCCGCCCGAACGGCAGTTTCTACACTCTCAACGCCGACAACCTTGACTGGCACCGCGTACTCGACCGCCACGGGCTCCCCTACTGGCGCGGGCACATCAACCGACACGTCACCGCATCGCGTCTCGCGGCAACCGATCCGCCGACACCTCTCAACGTGGTGTATTCCGTGCTTGGCCACGATTCCGATGCAATCGGCTACTACTACTCAAAGGTGATGGAACGCCAGCAAGTTCCCGCGATGGCAACCTACGGTGCGACATTCACGCGGCGTCGGAAGAAGTGAGCGTGCGGTAACGCTCCATCAAGATGTCTGCGACATCGGCATCGGTCATCGAGGGCTTGACACCGAACACACGACCGACCGCAGCATCAAGATCATCGTGCGCCTTCTGCAACGGCCGCGGTAGTTCACGTCGGTACATCTCGTCAAGCGACGCCGCATCTGCGTAGCGGCGCGCAGTCAGCACATCCTCGAACGCGTCCTCGATCGCAACCTGCTGACGCTTCGACAGCGGAGGGCACGGGAACGTGTTATGAACTGACTGGGCACCGATCTGAATGTCTCCGTTGGGGCGCCGCGCCCCCGCGATCTCCGCCCACACCCGGAAGATGCGCGACGACAGGATCGCTGCGGTCACCATCGCATCATCGGAGCTAAGCACGACGACGGTGTCGTCAGCGATGATGTCGGGGTTGTACCGGCCGAACGCGAGATACTGGCATCCAGCAGGAAGAACGTTGCGGAACGCGAAGTAGGGCACTTCGGGTTGGCGGATCCGAGCGGGAAACCACGGCGGTGTGTCGTCCTTTCGAGCGCGCATCACGCTTCGCACTCGTTCGTCGAGGAACCGTGATTGTCGGATCTGCGATGGGTTCATCTCGACCATCCACAGGCACCACTCCCGTGCTCCGGTGCGCAGGGTCCGCGCCGACAACAACGGCCTGAGCGCGACGGACGCAACGGGGTCGCTGCCGCGAAGCTGCGCAGACGTCGGATCGTCTATGCCTCGATAGGCACCACCGTCACCGAAGGTCGTGCCCCGTGTCAGCGGATCGAGTGAATCTGACAGCACGGTGCGACGCGGCTGAACCACTGCACCCCGCATCGTCAGTCTCCTGATGTGACCAGGCTGGATGCGATCTCGTCGAGCTGTTGCGCGAGAGTCGTCGCGTTCCAGCAGATGGCGTGCGTCCATTCACCGAAGCCGCCGTGTGTATTCACAGCCGAGACCCACCGACGGGCGGCCGTTGCTTTCGCATCGTCCTTTTCGTCGGCCTCGCCCTTGCCTTCGAGCAGGACGTATTGGCCATTCGTCAGCTTCACGACGAAGTCAGGGCGGTACCGATGCGAGACACCGAAATACAGGTACGGGATCTCCAAGAACAGCTTGTGGTTCTTCACCCACGAGTGGACAAGTGGATGTGCATCGAGGACAGCGCACATCTTGCGTTCGAGACCACTGTCGCACACCGCGTGCGACAGGTGACTCTTTGTCGTGGCCACGCACTTGTCGGTGGGCGATGAATAGTTGACAGCGTCCGTCGTCCCGGTCGGTTGGTACTCGTCGAGTGCCGGCAGGAAACGTTCCGGTCCGATACCAGGTCGAAGCGCGCTTCCGAGGCGCTCTTTGATCACCGTGAGGTAGCGCATGTTGCAGACTTCGCGTTCGTCCACGTTCGGTTCGTAGTCGATCTTGCCGCCATCCGCGACTGGCCGGACCATTCGACGCGCGATGTCGAGAGCCTGCGGAAACAGCCACGGCTTGTTGTATGGCTGGATGAGACCCGCCGCGACGCGGTACAGAAGGCGCTGGATGCGGAAGTTCTCATACGCCCGCGAGCGGTCCTGTGTCTCTCCGCCCATACCTGCGTGGGGTGTCCCCAGGTCGAACTCGACGTAGGTGTCGGTCGGGTCGAACTTCCCTGTCACACGGATTGGTTCGATCGCATCGAAGTCGACGTCGAGCGTGTCCTGGATGTCGGGGACGATCTGAATGAGACGCGGGAAGTCGATGCGCAGTTCATGGCGGTCCTTGACGGTATGGACGTTCGTGTAGTCCGGCGGCGGCGATGGCTTGCCACCGGCGTCCTTCGCCATCGGCAGCAACTGGAACGGCACGCCATAGACGTCGACGTACTCGGGCTGCGACAGGTCCGTGTAGCTGCTGCGTCGGAGGCCTCGTCCGACGACTTGTTCGCAGAGCAACTGCGACGCGAAGGCACGCAACCCGAGGATGTGGGTGACGTTACGTGCGTCCCATCCTTCGGACAGCATCGCCACCGACACCAGGCAGCGGATCTGTTCGCCTGGCTTTCCCGGCTTGCCGACTGTGGCGACGAGCGCACGCGTCTGTTCTGCGCTTGCGTTTCCCTCACCAGCCTCGGCTTTGTTGAGCGCGTCAGTGTCGATGCGCACCGTGACGGCGGGAGTATCGACGTGATTGACGAGCTGCGGACTTGCCTCACCGAGCACGGCGATGTGTCGTTCGAGCAGCCGCGCGACGGTGGTGTCGTGACAGATAGCAATCATCACCGGCGGGACAGTTCGACCGGCTTCTTGCCAGGCGTCGTATGTGCGTTCCCACGCCCCGGCCAACTGTTTGAGCGGACCATCAGCCTCGGCGAGGTAGTCGGTAAGTGGATGGTTGTCATCGTCGGCCTCATTGCGCTTCGGCAACGTTCCCTTGATGTGCTCCCACAGGTTGCGGTACTTGGGCACGGCCTCGCCCGTGTTGTCGTCGGTGGGTGTTCTTGGGATCTTCACGAGCCCGCTCTCGATCGCATCGACGAGTGCGAAGTCGGAGACGATCCATTCGAACGGCGTCCATGCACGACCCTTGAACGAGCCGGGATACATCGGTGTTGCGGAGCAGTCAATGGTACGAAGTATCTCGCGGTGACGGTGGATGCGATCGAGGCCGGAGATCCAGACTGTTGCCTCCCTGATTTCGTCAGCTTCCGCGCCAGCTGCCTTCACATCGGGCGGAAATCTGTATGCGTGGTGAGCTTCGTCGTTCAGCACGAGGACCCGCCCAGAAGGTGACAGCTCGGTCAGAACCCGTCGGCAGAACGCGGCGTCGCTCTCGCGTCCGCGCCTAATCACAGATCGCTTCGGGTCCTCCTTCTCGGCGAGTTGGTGCCAGTTCATGACCTGGACCTTCACCTGGCCGAGCAACTTCGAGTACTGCGGCGGGATCAGATCGAAGGTGACGTAGATGCTCTCGGGATGCTTCGGGTCGACACCACCCTCTCCCGAGAGACGGTCCCGCACGGTGAGGTTCGGTGAGACGACAAGCACCTGGTCGGTGAAGCGTGTATCGCTTCGTGCTGCTGCTTTGTTGAGGCCCGACCACGCGACAAGCAACCCCATGACCGTCGTCTTGCCAGTTCCTGTGGCCATCTTGACGGCCCATCGCGTGTATGCCTCGCCGGCGGCGGGGACATTCACACCCACTTTCAGATGTTCTGGTGCCTCCGTCAGGAACACGATGGTCTCGACTGCCTCTTGCTGGCAGAAGAACGGTCGTGTTTGCGAGTTCTTCCTATCGTCGTCGAACCAGTGACGAAACAAGTCGCGCGTGATGGTCGTCGCCCCGGCGTATGCGTCGGCGCGCCAGTCACGAACACGGTTGCGAAGGTCGTTGACGACTTCGAGTTCGATGATCTCGTCCATCAGGCGAAGCTGGCCGTCAGGCGAGGGAGCGAGATAGCCAGCGGGACGGCGGCCCTCGCGGAGTTCCGGTGTGACGCCTGCGAAGTGCCAATGCTGAACCGGCTCTGCGTACGGGTCGTTGATGATCGGGTTACCCTCGATCACCTGGCCCGGGGCGGTGCTCACTTCTTCTTACTTCCCGTGGTGGCGTCCACAGGTAGGACGACTTCGGATGCGTTGCCATCGTCGGAAATGACTCGAACCGCGATCCTGCCACTCTCGGGAGTCTCAAATGCGAGCGATGTCCAACTGTGAAGTTCTTCGACGAGCTCTGCGTCGATCGTTCCCCGGAGCGCGCGTTCTAACTTCTCCCAGCCGTTGCTTACGGGGAAGAACGCTTGGGACACGCGGAACACTTTGCCGTCGTATGCGTCGTCGAGGAACCAGGCCTGGATGCCTGATCGACCGTATGACGTGACCTCGCCTGTGGAGGCATCGAAACTGTCAACGCCTTCGACTGTTGCGCGCCAGCCGCCATCGTCGCGTTCGACACGGACGTCGGGCGATGCGTAGAGGCGGAACGTCTGCGATGAACTTGTGTTTTTGAGCAAGTCACCCGCAAGTAGGTCGGGGTTGGCAAGCAGGAGCGCGACATCAACGCCGCCGACCTTGCCAGTGGCGAGCTGCGCTTGCGCGTCGGACGCGACGGCGAAACCGGCGAACACGACGAGACCGAACCCGATCGCGTCTTGTAGCGCATCCGATACCTGCGCCATTGTGATCGCGCCGAAGCGTGGGCCGAGCGAGACGGCGAACCGCACTTTCTTGCCGTCACGGTCGAGGACGCCTTCTGCTTGCAGCGCACCCACTCCACTGAGTGGGACCATGTTCTCGATCTTGGCTGGCTTCGCTCCCGGCCTCGGGATGCCTTGTGTGCGCAGAGCGTCGAGCAGTGTCTCAACGTGCGCGAACGCATCTTCCACTGCAGGGCCAGCCGACGGGGCATCATCGGACGGGTTGATCGCGTAGCGGGAGAGCGCCTCAACAGTGAATGGTCCGGATACGCGGATCTTCCCTTTGACGACACGTGGCTGGTCGACGAGTACGACTTCCTCGGGTTTGTCTCCGCGTGCGACAGAGCCGAGCGTCGTTCGTGTGAGCGTCTCGTAAGTGAATCCTGCATCGACGTCGCGCTTTTCATCTCGCAGTTCGTAGTACGGGTATGTCGACGTCAAGATCCGCTCTCGCGCGATAGCCATCGCGACACGACTGGTATCCATAGTGATCCATCGACGGCCGTACTGCTCCGCGACCGATGCGGTTGTTCCGGAACCGCACGTGGGATCGATGACGAGGTCGCCTGGGTCGGTCGTCATGAGAAGGCATCGTGCGACCACCTTGTTCGCGGTCTGCACCACATAACGCTTGTCTGCACCGAAGCCTGCTCGTCCATCAACCCAGACGTTGCTCAGTGGGACTGCTTTGAAGTCGTCGAGGTAGCGAACGTAGCTAAGCGACTTGCCTGCCACGATCAAACGTCGTGCCTCGTCGAGGGCCTTCATGCCTTCCTCGTTCGTCTTGAAGGTGCCACCGCCGGGTCGATACGCAACACCTTCGAACACGTACTCGCGCAGGTCGCCGTCACGAGCTGGTCGAGAGCTCGTTAGCGGCGCAGCTCGGAAGATGCGCGCGCCGTCGGGCACTGCGGCGTCGCCGTTGATCTCTGCTCGAGTGAGTTTGCGTCGAGATCCATCGACAAGCTCGATGAGGTTGTAGTTGCCGTCCGGCTCCTCCCCAGTTGCTCGCTGCGTGTACAGCGGGCGGTATTTCACCACGTCCCGGTTCTTGGCGAACCAGACGATGTGGTTGGCCACGTTCGGCACGACCTTCGAAGTTGTCGACGTCGACGTGGTGACATAGGTGATCTGCGAGCAGAAGTTCTCGGCGCCGAAGATCTCGTCGAGAAGCGCACGTACGCGGTGTACGTTCTCCTCGCCGATCTGGACGAAAATCGACCCAGTCTCGTTCAGCAGCTCACGTGCAACGGCAAAGCGATCGCGTAGGTACGTGAGATACGAGTGAACGCCAAGTTCCCAGGTGTCTCGATACGCCTGGATCATTTCAGGTTCACGAGTCAGGTCGCTGTCACGACCGTCGGTGACATTGCGGCTGGAGATGTTCGGCTGGAAGTTGCTCTGGTACTTGATGCCGTAAGGCGGGTCCATGTACACGCACTGCACTTGTCCCGCGAGACGCTCACGTTCGAGGAGGCTCGACATCACCACGAGACTGTCACCGAGGATCATGCGGTTCGACCAGTTCATGTCGTGCCGGTAGAACTCGACCGCCTTGGCCGGATCAAGGTCACCGACGTCGAACAGCGATGGTTGGAGCCTCAGCTTGCGAACCGATCCGACGATCTTCTGCGCGGACAGTTCCTCGTGGACGTGCACCGATGGCGCCGGCACGTCTACGGATGCACGCTCTGCTTTGCCGGCCCACACCATCTGCGGATCAAGATGTGGGTCGTACGACAGCGTCTTCGTTGGAGTCTCCTCGCGATCGAGGTGGGCGAGCCCGGCCGGCGGGTTATTCGTTCGCTTCGCTCCGGAGTGCTCATAGTCCTCAACAGGAACCTGGTGATACGGGTCCTTCTTGGGAGACTTGGGCGCTGCTGCCTTCTTCTTCGCTGCCATCTGGGCCTTCTCGATTGTTTGACGTCGTCAGTGCTACGTCACTATCTTGTCAGACAGGTGTGGCCTCATCGCCCGTTTCGGGGCGCAACTCGATTCGGGCTCGATCGGCAAGTGTGTTCGCAAGCCGCGCAACCACGTCATCGAGCGGTTGCTCTGCATTCGATACGGGTTGCAAGTGTGGGTACATCCTCATCGCTTTCTTGTAACGCGTCAGCAACACGGCAGCAGGATCGTGCGCCGTGCCGAGCGATGTCTCAGTCAGCACGTTGATTATCTTCGTCGTCCCTGATCCGTCGGCGGCATCGCTGTTGAGGTGTCGTCGGAGTACACCGATGAGGCGTCGCGTGACAGGAGTGTCGTCGTTTGCACGCTCGACGTCGATGCCGGTCGTCGCGTAGATCCTCGAGAGGAGAGCACGTGCCTTCGCCTCGCCATCGGGATCGGCCGGCCGCCGCCTCTTGCGCCGCGGCCGCTTCGGGCGATCCTCCTTCGACATCGGAGCCCAACCGAACTTGCGTGCGATCCTGTAGTCGGTCGCGTGCCCCATCTTGCCTGGCGTGCGTTCGATCCAGTGTGCCTCAGCGAGAGCTGTGAGCGCTGCGCAGACTGTTCGTTCGCTCATCCTCGTTTCGAGTGCGAGCTGTGCGTGGGTGACGAAGCCAGTCCCCTTGGCGTTGAGGTGACCACTCAACGCC
Source organism: uncultured Actinomycetes bacterium (assembly GCA_937927625.1). Classification (GTDB taxonomy): domain Bacteria; phylum Actinomycetota; class Acidimicrobiia; order Acidimicrobiales; family Ilumatobacteraceae; genus UBA2093. The sequence continues at coordinate 41,972 of CALBSD010000004.1, forward strand.
AATGCGACGTGATGTTGTGTCGAGGTCAGGCCGGAGCTTGGGTCGTCGAGTGCTCTCACCCACTCGAACTTGTTGGCGAAGTCTGCGGTTGTCATGCGGTGCACCGTTCCGTGGACGGTTGCGGACGCACGAAGGTAGTTGTTATTTCCTTGTTCTTCCTTTTAGGTCAGCAACCGGTTGCGGTCTCTGTACGCAACCGGTTGCGGTTCGATGCCCGCATCGGCGGTGCTCAGACGTGGAGGTCTGCGTACTGTTCGAGAGCCACCGCGAGTGCCGGGCACTCGACTTGTGCCGATGCGCGTCCGCTCATCGTCGTGACGTCGAGGGTGATGGACGTGCCACCATCCCAACGCACGCGAACGTTCGGCCCTCCGTAGGTGACGAGGACGTCGACGTGTGAGAAGCGTGTCTCCTGTTCGCGGCATAGCAGATAGACCTCGATGTCGATGGCGTAGTCGAGCCACTCGCCGACGTTGTTGTCGGTGAGGCTCTCGATCTCGGTTATCCGGTCGAGGAACGTTGCTTCGAGTATCTGCTGGTCGGATGGGTTGTTCATGGTGTCTCCTGGGGTTGGTATCCGCCGGGTTGCGGACACCTTTCACCGTGTCGGAAACCGGTGAATGCGCATTCAGCACCGGGGGGCGACATGGGTCCGCCCGGGGTGCTGCTGCACGCCCGGGCGGGGATCAGGCCAGGGCCGGGGCCGGCTGGCGGGTGGTCAGTTGCGTGATGATCTCGTGCGATCGGCTGACCACTCGGTCAGCCGTGGTGCGCACCAGGTTCATGTCGCCATCGCTCCATCGTGCGACGTAGGGGAACGAGTAGCTGTCGCTCTTGATCCCCAGATACGCGCACACGATGTAAGCGATGCTCTCGGCTTCCACTTCTGCGATTTCCCGCGGCGGTCGTGGTTCGGCGCCGTGGTCACTGATGATGTGGCCGAGTTCGTGGGTCAGTGTCTTGACTGCTTGTGCCGGTTCGAGGTGCGGACGCACCGAGACGGTCCGGTCGAGCCAGCGGGTGATGCCGTTGGCTGGTGCGCAGTCTCGCCGGTCGATCGTGAAGCCTCGCTCCTCGATCAGTCCGGCGATGCTGATCCACACTGCGTGTGGAGCTTCACCGTCGAGCAGCACGGGTCTGACATCGACCAGTTCTTCTCCTTCGGTGTCTGCTTCGTCGAACACCCACGTCGTACGGAAGTTCATCCGCGTCAGTTGTGGTGTGTCGTCGTTGTCGCCGCTTGTGCGTGTCGGACACGGTGCGAGGATGGCGATCCCCTTTGCGCCCTTCTTCACGTTGCGCCCGAGCCTTCTCCACGCGTTGTAGCCAGCGACGCGTGTTGCATCGGGACGTTGTGCGTGGATCAGCATCACGTTGCGCGCCGAGTAATCGTGGAAGCGGGCTGCGATGTTGATCATCGCCGTCCAGTCCTCCCCGGTCACCAGGGTTTCGAGGCGCCGCACGAGTTGTTCGTGCAGTTCCTTTGTGGTTGGCATTGTTTCTCCTGTCTGTTAGCGGTCATGTGGGCGCGTGTGGTTGACGGGAGGCACCGTTGGCGCATCTACGCGATGGTCAAGTCGTTCCTGGGGTGACAAGCGGGACTGCGACTTGGCTCCACTGGTGGCCGTGGATGAACACCGCCTGACCTGTCGGCAGTCGTCGCAGAACGTTCGGCGACAGGACGAACTGCGATTGTTCTCGCAGCGATCCAGATTGGAGCAGCACGCCCTGGCGATCCACTCCGAGACTTGCTTCGAGTCCGTAGCGGGTGCCGAGCAGGTTCGAGATGATCTCGGGCGACGGCATTCGATGTGCGAGCACTGCTGCACCGGAGTGAAGGATGCGTGCTTGCGCATCCGGCGCGCCGAGACCCTCTGGTGTTTGCACGCTGACGATCACTCGCACGTTCGCGCTGCGTGCCCGCTCGAAGGCCTCGATCACGAGTTGGGCGGTGTCGGGGTCACCGGAGACGATGGCGCCGAGTTCTTCGACGACGAGCAAGATCGGACGACTGTCCCTTCGCCTCGTGTCACGGATGTAGCCGATCAGGTCGACAAGCAGTGCGCGACCGAACGCTGCTGCCGCATCAGTGCGCGTCGAGGTCGGCAACGTCACCCACGCCGCGTCGCAGTTCTCCCACGACCATCCTCCGGGGACCTGGGCGACTGCTCCGATCGAGACGAGCTGACGTTCGAGGTCGAAGTACCTGTACCTGACACCCTGCACCTCGTCGGGTTTGAGGCTTGCGGCGACGGCGGCGTTCGGCGTTCCCGCCCACCGTGCTTTGAGCGCTGTCTGGTCGAGCGCAGCGAGAACGTCGGTGAGTGTTCCAGGTGTGGGCGTCGCGTCGGTGACGAGACTGAGCAACGTCGCGGCGACGGCGCGGTAGTACGGCTCGGAGTAACCCGCACACGCCATCAGTCGATCACGGATCGCGGTCGGCTCTCCACGGAACAGGTCCATCGGGCCAGATGACGGCCAGATCAGGGCACGTCGCTTGTCTATGTCACTGCGTCTTGCGAGATCGTAGAAGTCCCGACTGGTGGCGTAGTCCTCCTTCGCGTCGATGACGATGACACGCCATCCGAGCGCCATGTGTGCCGCTGCGATGCGCAGGATCGACTGCGTCTTGCCTGCGCCTGTTGCTCCGATGGCGACGATGTGGCTCGCGTTGTTCGGCAGGAGGAGATGACTCCCCTTCCGCCATCCGTCGCCGGGCTCACCGTCGAGCCACACCCCGAGGGTCGGGGTTCCCTCGACCGTGAGAGGAACACCACGCGAGAGCCCGATGCGCGCCCGATGTTCCCGGTCGCGGTCATCTTCCGCGTCGCGAACGGCGCGACCGTGGATCGGATGCTTCTTGCGAAGGTGGATCCACAGATCACGTCCGAACGCGCCCGCGAGGAGCCCGACCGGGATCGACAACGGAACCATGCGCACGAGTGCGTGTGCGAGTGCGGCGCCGCCGGGTGATCGCGTGATCGCGTGTGCGAGCGCGAACCAGTCGTCGGTGTATCGCCTCAACAGGAGCAACACACCGAACGCGAGCGCCACTGCGGAGCCTGCAAGTACGCGTCCTGCGACTTGCCAGTCGCGTGCCTTGTCACGTCTCCATCGCCACGACCAGACGGCAGTCGGCACAGCCAACGGGAAGCACACGAGAAGGAACGTCGCGACGACCGCGGCCGTCGTCTCGATGCCGTGGTCGTTGTCCTGTGCGTTCATGGCATCGGCCTCACGATGACGCGGGAACGCTCTGCCGGTGGCAACGCCGAGACGACTGCGGTGACCTGAGCGATGGTCGAGGGTGAGCACAGGTAGAGCACTTTCGCCCATCGCAACCCGTTGCCGTCATGCGCGTACAGAAGCGACTTGATCGTCGTCTCGACGCGTTTGCGTCCGTGCGGCGTTAGTTCCACCTCGACGGCCACTCCAAGTCCGTCCTCGATCGATCCCCCGTCGGCAAGATGCTCGCCTGGTTGGATGATCCTGCGCAGCTCGGATTCCGATACCCATCGCCTCGGCCCTCCGATCGGCGCCATCCGCAAGCGAACCTCCGACACCGCCACCGTGTGGCGCAAGATCCCGATGCCCGGTCGGCGCCACCGCATCTGTCCGAACATCTGCGCGGCACGACCGGTGGGGATGACGACCGCAGGCTCACCGTGCCAGACGTTCCACTTGGTGACCAGGCCCAACTGCGCCCAGCGGGCCACCACCTGGCGGACGCGCCGGTCGGTGACCACGTCTCCCCCGGTCAGTTGGTGGAGCAGTCGGCCGACCTGGTCGAGGGATGCCGCACGCTGCTCGACGAGCCAGCGCAGGGCATCCAGGTCCCGTTCCGTCAGTCTTGGTCCACTCCAACTCTCACTCTCACTCAACATCATCTGTCTCATTTCTCTCTCTCCTTGTTGTTGTTCTCTCCCTTCCTTCACCACACACCCCACGTACTCACTCGCAGAGGGCGTGGGGTGTGTGGTGAAGGAGGCACGCGTCGAACGACGCGATGAACCAGACAGTGAGCGCATTTCTGAGACACGCAAGTGGTTCCTCAGACCATTCAGTCTTGGGAAGCAACTTGGGATGATCTCGCGCGCTGGGTGACGGCAACCCATACGCACGGGCGAACGGGACACACAGATCGGAAGAGCGTCGTGTAGGGAAAGAGTGTCTTCGCC
>CALBSD010000005.1 GCA_937927625.1 uncultured Actinomycetes bacterium
AAAAAGCACGACCATTCGCGTGGACTCCGGCACACATGATCGGTTGATGAAACTTGCTGACGAACTCAACACATCAATCGTGGACGTTGTCCGCCGCGCCATTGACGCCATGGAACGAAAGAAGTTTCGCCAAGACCTTGGGCGTTATTACGAGGAACTTCGCAAAGACCCCGAACGATACGAACGCGAGACCAAGGAAGACAGCGAATGGCTTCTTGGAACAATTCTGACTGATGACTGGAACGAGGCAGACAATGATCCCTCGAACTGGTGAAATCTGGTGGGTGGAATACGGACAACCACACCCACAACAACCAGCTCTGCGACGCCCCGCTCTCGTTGTCTCTCCCGCCGAGCCCGAGACTTGGAGTTTCCAAAACCTGGTCACCGTGCCATTCACAAAGCGGAACAGAAACAAGTTTTCAGAAATTCAAATTGATCCCACCAACGACACAGGCCTCACTGTTACAAGCTGGGCACAATGCGAATTAGTTCGCTCAATGCCCGTGAACACATTTCTGCATCGCATGGGTTTCATTGATACGGAAAGCTGGCATCGCGTCCGATGGACGTTGCAGTCATTCCTCGACTTTGACTAGCCGCGGTTGACGAGCACAGGCAGACCGAATGGTTCTGCGCATGCATCCATCACGCCACGCATCGCTGCCCCAGCAGTCACTTCATTCATCACGCCCACTAAGTCACCATCGGGCTTCCAACGGTTATTCACTAACCCCATGTCGGCTTCCACAATGCCTGTCATGCCCACGGCGCGATACACATCAATCAGCATTGCAATCTCAACGCCGTAACCAGTCACAAACTGCAAGCTGCGTGCCAACGGTGCAGCAATAGCCACCTGACCACTTAATGGTTGCGACAACGCAGCCAACGCCGCATCTACTTGTGCAAGGAGCGGCCTGCCCACTACTTCGGTCACTCGCCCACCGGGCACCTCACGTGGCACGTCGTGTTCATCCACGCGAACAAAGCCGCCCTTTACAAACAAAACACCAGGCGTGCCGATGGGTGAAACCAATGCGCGCACATGATCCAGCGAAATATTGCCCAAGTCGGCATCAAGAAACACATACCAATCAGCATCTACTGAATGCACGGCGCGAAATAGCGAATCACCCTTGCCTAACACTGTGCCGAGCGATGGCATCAACGACGGCACATGCAACACATCAACACCGCACGAGGCAGCTGCCGCAACAGACCCATCGGTACTTCCGCCGTCCAATACATACGCACTCGATACAACACCTGTTTCAACTGCTTCGCGCATCACTGCACATGTGCGATGCAATGCAGTTTCTTCATTCAACGCCGGAACGAAGAGAGCAATGTGCATCAGGATTCCAATGCAGGAAGATTCAACAACTGCAACGGTCCGCGCGGATACACGCCATAAGCAGGCAAACGATGACGCCATTC
>CALBSD010000006.1 GCA_937927625.1 uncultured Actinomycetes bacterium
CGACGTGCTTCATAATCAATCGCGCGACCCAGCGCACGAATGGAGTTCACGTTCTTGATTTCGCAACGTGTGCCAAACGGTGTTCCGGGCTTGTGCACCGACACGTTTGCATCGCAACGCATAGAGCCTTCTTCCATCTTGGCGTCCGATGCGCCGATGGCTTCAAGAATGGAACGAAGCTCTGCAACATATTCACGAGCTTGCTCACTGGTGCGAATGTCAGGACGCGACACGATCTCGACCAACGGAACACCTGCACGGTTGAAGTCCATGAGCGAGTAATCACTGCCATGAATGCGGCCCGTAGCACCGCCCACGTGCGTGCTCTTGCCGGTGTCCTCTTCCATGTGCGCGCGTTCAACACCAATGACTGCACCACTAGGCAATTCAAGGTGGCCGTCTGCATTCAACGGAAGGTCGTACTGACTGATTTGGTACGCCTTTGGCTGGTCTGGATAGAAGTAGTTCTTGCGGTGGAAGATGCAACGCTGAATGCGGCAGTTCAATGCCAAACCAATGCGCATCGCGAGTTCCACAGCGTGCTTGTTCAACACTGGCAATGCACCAGGAAGACCCAATGTGACGGGGTCAATGTTGATGTTCGGTTCATCACCGAAACGGTTTGGAGAACCACTGAACAACTTTGTTGCTGTTGCAAGTTCAACGTGCACTTCGAGGCCGACAATCATTTCCCAACCGCCGGGCAACATCTGCTCTTCGGTGGCAACGATGGAACTAAGTGGGCTGTCGCTCATTGTGCGCCTCCTGCTGCTGCTTCAAGTGCTCCACCGACGCGGAACATTGCCGCTTCGCCGAGTGCTGGGGCCAAAACCTGAATGCCAACGGGCAAGCCGTGAGCACCTGTTCCGAATGGAACACTCATCGCTGGGTGGCCTGCGAGGTTGGTGGGGATTGTGTAGATGTCGCACAGGTACATGGACATCGGGTCATCAGCCTTTTCACCAAACTTGAATGCAACCAAAGGTGAGGTTGGCATCAAGATGGTGTCGACAGATTCATATGCTTTATCAAAATCCTGAGCAATCAGACGACGCACCTTCAGTGCCTTGCCGTAATACGCGTCGTAATAACCAGCAGACAATGCGTACGTACCCAACATGATGCGACGCTTTACTTCGTCACCAAATCCTGCAGCGCGTGTGGCGCCGTACATGGCGTTTGTGTCGGCAGCATTCACGCGCAATCCATAACGAACACCATCAAAGCGAGCAAGGTTGCTGCTGGCTTCTGCTGGAGCAATGAGGTAATACGCAGTGAGTGCATATCCAAGGCTGGGCAATGTGATGTCAACAATCGTTGCGCCTGCAGCAGCAAGAGCTTCAAATGCGGCATCCAAGCGAGCAGACACTTCTGGTTCTGCACCACCAGGAAGATCAACAACACGACCGATGCGCATGCCGGCGACACCTTGCGATGCCGCACCAACAAGTGAAGGTGCTGGTTCAGGAATCGACGTTGAGTCCATGACGTCGTGACCAGAAATCACTTCGGTCAATAACGCAGCATCAGCAACTGTTGTTGCGAAAGGACCGATTTGGTCAAGCGAGCTTGCGTACGCCACCAGGCCGTATCGACTGACGCGACCATATGTTGGCTTCACACCTACAACACCGCACATCGCTGCGGGTTGGCGAATACTTCCACCTGTATCAGAACCAAGGCTGACGGGAGAGAACCCAGCAGCAACTGCAGCCGCACTACCGCCACTGGAGCCACCCGGAACACGCGATGTGTCGAGTGGGTTACGAGTTGCACCGAATGCAGAGTTCTCTGTGCTGGAACCCATTGCGAATTCATCAAGGTTTGTCTTGCCCACCATGACAGCACCTGCTGCACGCAAACGCGTCACCACTGTTGCGTCATACGGAGGCTTCCAACCTTCGAGAATCTTTGAAGAACATGTGGTCTCGACACCATGTGTGCACATGTTGTCCTTGATCGCAATTGGAACACCGGCCAGTGAGCCGACGGGACGCCCTGCTGCAATATCGGCATCAATTGCATCGGCTTGCGCACGTGCATCATCTGCAGTGACCAAGTTGAACGCATGAATGTCTCCCTCGCGCTCATCAATGCGTGCGAGGTGAGCTTCAAGTACTTCACGAGCAGTGAGGGTGCCCGCAGCAACAGCTGCTGCAATCTCAGAAGCAGTGGCGGGAATGGTTGCCATGATCAGCCTTCCGTTCCGACGATGGGTGGAACACGGAAGCGACGCTCTTCAGCAGCAGGTGCTGATGCCAACACTTCATCGGTGTCAAGAGTGGGCATCTCGATGTCTTCACGCATGACATTCACCAATGGGTATGGCTGAGTCATTGGCTCGACTGCAGAGAGATCAAGGGCGTCGATGTCGCTGAAATGGCCCATCACCTTGGCAAGTTGCTCGGTGAAGTGCTCTACCTGTGCGTCATCGATATCGAGGCGCGCGAGGTGAGCCACTTTGGCCACGTCGGCTGCGGAAATGGGGCTACCTGACTGGGTCACAGTGTCTAAGCCTACGAGCCGAGCAGGAGGACACCCCCGCCCGTTTGG
>CALBSD010000007.1 GCA_937927625.1 uncultured Actinomycetes bacterium
GATGGAATCAGGTAAACAAGCGTGAAGATGATGATCCACACGATGTCAACGAAGTGCCAATAAAGACCAACAAGTTCCACGACCTCTGCCTTTGTGCCAGTGATCTTGCCCTTGCGAATGATGCCCATTGTTGAAAGCAACATGATGACACCAACTGACACGTGCACACCGTGGAAACCGGTGAGTGTGTAGAAGCTGGAGCCAAAGAGGCTGGTGTTGAACTTCAAACCTTCGCGAATGAAAGTTGTGAACTCGTACACCTGGCCACCAATAAACGTTGCGCCAAGGATGGCGGTCACTGTGAGCCAAAGGTTCGTACGACGATCGTCACCGCGCTGCGCTGATGTCACTGCCAACACCATGGTGAGTGATGACATAAGAAGAACGAAGCTGCTCACCGAGGTGAACGGAATGTCGAAGATGCCTGATGGGTGTGGTCCAGTGGACACACGACCGCGGTACAGCATGTAGGTGGAAATGAGTCCACCGAAGAGAAGGCACTCTGAGCCCAAGAACAGCCACATCGCCAACTTGTTGTTGGTGAGGCCGGTGGACGTTTCGTGACCGTGATCTGACGCGTGGTCAGCAGTGTGTGTTGCTGTCTCAGCCAAGGGGAGCAATCTCCTTCGTGTGACCATCGGTATCTGATGGCTCAAAATCAATGTCTTCGGCAACGGAAGGCTCAAGAACCCAGCCGTATGCAGCGAACAGAGTCACTGCGGCACCAACCACCATGAGTGGGATTCCGTAGATGATTCCCATGCCCAAGGTGCCTACACCGATCGACAAAACGAGTGGCCAGTAGGACGGCGATGGAAGGTGAATGTGTGCATCGGCCGCTGCCTCTTCTGCACGGACCAGATCTTCGCCTTCAGCAACTTTGCGCATTGTGTGCGTTGCTGGGTCTTCATCGTACTTGCGATGGAAGAACTCATCGAGGTGATGAACGACAGGAATGCGATCAAAGTTGTGTGGCTTTGGTGGGTTGGTGGTCAACCACTCAAGCGTGCGTGCGTCCCATGGGTCTACGGGTGCTTGCTTGCCGTTACGCGCTGTCTTCACCACGTTGATGAGGAAGAAGAGAATGCCAACTGCAAGGACGAACGATCCAATTGATGCAACCAAGTTCCAGAAGCCGAGGTTAAAGAAACCTTCACCGGCACGTGCTTCTGTCCACTGGTACATACGACGTGGCTGACCCTGCAAGCCAAGAATGTGCATGGGACCAAAGGTCATGTTCATACCAATGACCATGAGCCAGAAGTTCCACGAGCCGAGCTTTTCGTCGAGCATCTTGCCGAACACTTTTGGCCACCAGTAGTAGAAGCCAGAGAAGAGACCGAACACCATGCCGCCGAACAACACGTAGTGAAAGTGAGCGACGATGTAATAGGTGTCTGTCTGCTGTGTGTCAGAAGGTGCAACTGAGTGAGTAACACCGGAGAGTCCACCGATTGTGAACAACACCACGAGGCCAATTGCGAACTTCATCGCCGATGTGTACCAAATCTTGCCGCCCCACATTGTGAGCAACCAGTTGAAGATCTTCACACCAGTAGGAATGGCAATAGCCATTGTTGCAATCGAGAACACTGCAACCGATACAGGTCCAAGACCTGAAGCAAACATGTGGTGAGCCCACACGCCGAAACCGACGAGGCCGATTGATGCACCGGAGAACACCACAAATGGGTAACCGAAGAGTGGCTTACGAGCGAATGTCGGCAACACTTCGGAGATAATTCCGAAGGCTGGCAGAATCAACACATACACCTCGGGATGTCCGAAGATCCAGAACAAGTGCTGCCATAGAAGTGGGTCTGCGCCTTGTGAGACGTCGAAGAACGTTGCGCCGTATGAACGCTGCAACATCAGAAGAACAAGTGCCACGGTGATCACTGGAAGTGAGAACACCAAAAGGAACTGCACCACGAGGATCATCCATGTGAACACAGGCATCTTCATAAGGCTCATACCTGGAGCGCGCATGTTGAGAACCGTGACGATCAAGTTGATCGAACCAAGTAGCGATGCAATACCTGCAATCTGAAGACCCAGAACCCAGAAGTCCACGCCATGTGAAGGCGAGAAGATGGGGCCGGAGTTTGGTGCGTACATGAACCAACCGCCGTCAGCAGCTCCGCCGAGGAACCACGAAGCGTTGAGAACGATGCCGCCCACAACAAGCAACCACAAAGACAGTGCATTGATTCGTGGGAACGCAACGTCGCGAGCACCAATCTGCAATGGCAAGAAGTAGTTCGCAAATGCGCCAGCCATTGGCATGGCAAACAAGAACACCATGGTGGTGGCGTGCATAGTGAACATCTGGTTGTACTTGTCAGCACTCAGAATGTGTCCATTTGGCGCAGCAAGCTGCAAACGAATCAGTAGTGCTTCAACGCCGCCTACAAGGAAGAACACCATGGCGACAACGCCGTACATGATGCCAATCTTCTTGTGGTCAACAGTGAAGAGCCATTCGCGCCAGCCCTTTGTAGCCACCGGGCGCTTCACAGCACCGAGTGTTTGTTGTGGAGTTACCACCGCTGGGGTAGCAACTGCTGGTCGTTCAATGATCGCCATGACGTTCTCCGATCACTTCAGTGTCGATAGGTAGGCAACGACCTTGTCAATGTCGTCCTCGGACAAACCGAGGTTCGGCATTCCGCGGTACTTACCGCCGGTCTTTGCAAGTTTCGTTGGGTCTGAATACATCGGCTTCATTGCCGGTGCATTGCGCAACCAGGCACGCAAGTTCTTCTCATTGAGGCAGTCGGTTGTGACGCCAGTGAGATACTTCGCACCGAATGCATCAGATGATGCATTCCACACATCATCGCGGCACTTCTGGTTCACCAAGTCGAACATTGCGCCAGCAAATGTGTTGCGTGACATGAGGTGAGAAAGGTTTGGTGCAGCACCTGCATAGACGTTCTCATCTGGTGCAGAAATGATGGCCTTACCATTCGCGTCCTTCAGACCATTCACCTGGTGGCAACGTGAGCACTGGTTAATGAAGACGGTTTCGCCTTCCTTCGCCTTTGTTCCTTCTGCTGGCGATGTGTAGGCCTTCTGCTGGTTAGCAACCCACTTTGCGAAGTCTTCCTTTGACAATGCAATGGCTTCCATGCGCATGTTGGCGTGCGAGAGACCACAGAATTCTGTGCACTGACCTGCGTAAATGCCCGGCTTGTCAGCCTGCAAACGCAACAAGTGAATACGACCAGGAACTGCGTCCTTCTTGCCGTTTAGTGCAGGAATCCAGTACGAGTGAATGACGTCGCGGCTTGTTTCACGAAGCAACACATTGGTTCCCACAGGCAAAACAAGCTGACCGGAGGTGATGATTGGCTGCGAAATTCCCTGTTCTGTTTGAACGGGATAGTCGTATTCCCACCACCACTGCTGACCAGTGACGTTGATAACCATCTGAGTGTCTTCGGTCTTTGCAAGATCCATGATCGTGCGGAAAGTGAAAACACCAACAACGGTAAGAATCAGAGCAGGAACAATTGTCAGAATGATTTCAACAGTTGGCTTTCCGTGCGACTGTGCAGGAATTGCCTGGCCCTTGTCACGGAACTTAATGAAGATGTAGGCCGCAAGCGCGAGGACGAGAACGCCCACAATGCCTGCGATGGGGAACACAATTTTTTGGAGAGTGTCGATCTTTTGAGCGTTGTCACCCTTTGGCACCCAAGTGTCTTGAGGTGCATTCTGGGCACAACCTGCTAGAGCGATGGTGCCTGCAACACCCGCAAGGGTGGCGGCGATACGACGACGCGAGTTCTTCACGTGGCTAACGGTATCCATTGCGTTCTCCGTTGTCTGAGGCTGAGGGGTGTGGCTCACGGCACGACCACCTTGATTTCACCATCGATGCCAGGGACCGTCAACGAGTACGGACCATTGGCGAACGATGGCTTTGGAATGCTGACGGTCAGGACTTGCTCTTGGTCCTTGCCGGTGAGCTGTGTGCAGGTACCGACTTTTTCCATGACATCTGTGCTTCCGACTTTGACTTCACCAAGGTTGGCGACCAAGCGGTGCTCTTCCTTGTCGAGGTTTCGGAACAAGATGCTGGTGGCGTTCGAACGAGGAATCGTGATGGTGTCAACGTCTTTCTTAAGACCCACCATCTGTGCCGAAATCTTGCCCTCTTTGACAAAGATGGTTGCAAGAACAGCTGACTTCAAGGGCACCTTGTTGTTCGCAATGTGGTCGTAGTGCGCTGATGCTTCGGCACCGCATTCGCGGTTCGCAACTGCATATGGGTTCTCTTCGGAAACAACTGCAAGCTCATGGCGTTCGCCGCTGATTCCGCTGCTGACGCCGGCGATAGCAAGAACAAGCACACCGGCAACAACGATGAGCGATGTCTTACCGCGCATCTCTGGCTTTGAACCAATGAGAACACCAACCGTCAGAACAATTGCTGCAGCAATGATGAAGATGATTGGTGCTTGTTCCTTAGACACGGTGAGCATGATGCGAGAGAACAAGTACGCAATGACACCGAGTGCCACTGCTGCAAGACCTGGGTAGTCAAGCGCGCCAACTGCACGGTGACGGACGAACGAGTTGAACGAGGAATCTGCCGAAGCACGATCTGCCCAGTTCTGAATTGCCCATTCGATTGCGCCACCAGCAAAAACACCAAGACCAATGACGAAGACAACTTCATTGGTAGCAAGACCAAGCAATACGAGTGCACCACCAAGCGCGAACACGATTGGCCAGAACGAAGGTGCTGATGCTTCGGTATTTGCGGCAATTGCTTCTTCAACGGTGTCGGCATCACCGTCACGGGTGAAGAAAGAGAAGCCGGCAACGACTGCAGCGTTCAGGAAAAGACCAAAGAGCGCGTATGCGCCAAGGTCTGACGGGTTAACAAGGAAGGTGTACAACACTGCCGACACGAGTGCGAGACCCGTGAGGCCGAGGAAGTACTTGGAACCTGGAGTAAACATCTGGACCTACTTCTGCACGTACACGAAGAACCACACAGCGGTAAATGCCGCCGTAAGGAAGTACCAATACAACGCGTTCGCGGAGATGACTTGTTGGTCATCGTCGCGGCCGCCAACCGAACGGAAGAAAGCAACTGCGGTGAACGCCATGCCGATTGCAACCAGAGCAAGCATGGTGCCAGTGATTGCATAGAACATCGTTGCGAAAGCACTGTCTGACAGAACAACTTCCATTTGTGCGTACACAGCAACTTGTGCGTTCACAATTGCGATGCCAAGAACAAACACGATTGCAAGAGCAAGTGAACGGTGTTGGCTATCGCGACGCTTTGCTGAGTACACAGCCCACTGCGACATCAGTGCAGCAACGGGGAAGGTGACAAACATCGTGTTGGTTGCAACTTCAGGAACGGTGATGTCTTTTGACATCCAGTCCTTGATGACGCGGAGACCATCAGACGATGGACGAGTTGGTGCACCTGCGCGGAACTTCATCCACACTGCGATCATGCCGGCAAGAACCATGCCTGCTGCTGCGGCTGCAAGAGCTGTAGCAACAAACACCTGACGGCGTGGTGACTGTGAGGGTGCGGAAGGCAATGCCAATGTCATGCCGATACCTCCTGTGAAGGCTTCGCATCGAGAAGTGGTTCGCTTGACGAAACCGTTGCGAGTGAAGCGAAGTTGTTTGCCGGAGCTGGTGATGGAATCGACCACTCAAGTGTGTGTGCATCCCATGGGTCATCAGATGCACCAGCGCCTGCGCGCACTGCGGTGATCAACAAGCCAACGTATGCGACAACTGCAAGAACGATGATCGCGGAGCCAAGTGCAGCCAATGCATTCCACAACGCGATAGGGCCGTCGTAGTCAAAACCATTCACTGCGTTTGCAGGCTGGTTTGCAAAGCCGGCGATGTACAACGGAAGTGCTGCAAGAACTGTTCCGATAAGACCGAGACCGGTGATTCCGAGAACTTTCTTATCGTCAAGCACAACGCCCCAGAGCTTGGGAGCCCAGTGTGTGAGAGCACCAAATGCAACAAGAAGACCGCCATAAGCGAGGTACAAGGTGACGCCTTCGCCAAACGCGGTGTTAGCAAGGCCAGCCTTCTCGATGTTCGCAACGAACGAACCAGCAACACCAGCAAGAATCATGAGCGACCCAAGAATTGCGAATGCAAACGCTGCGCTGACCTTTGGCTTTCCTTCCTTAATGGAAAGAAGCGCTGTTGCGATGGTGACCAAAACTCCGAGCAATGGCAAACCGTTTGTGAGCAAGAAGAACACAGTGCTGGTGAGCTTGTCGCTGTTTGTGCCGTTGAGATTAAGAACGTGGCTGGACTGTGTGACTGCACCGATGATTGCGGTGGAGATAAGTCCGAGACCGATGAGAACGACTGGACGCTGTGGCTGACGAATACGTGCAGCAACAGGTGCAATCTCTGCAAGCACACCAAGTGCCATCACCACAAAGACAAATGTCTGTGGTGCGGAATAGACCCATCCAAGCCATGTTTCAATGCCCTTGTTGCCGCCGAATGCGATTTGAGCGTGTGAGTGATCAACGTAGAGATAGATGATGCTTCCGATTGCGACGGGCAAGCTGAGCAACGTCGCGACTGATGAAATCAGTGCTGACCACGAGAACGCAGGAATCAAGTCAAGCGACATTCCGGGTGCACGCGATGTGAGGATTGTTGTTGCGACAGAAAGACTTGCGCAAAGAAGTCCAATGACAGCAAGGCCTACTCCCAAAAGGAAGAGGTCAACCATGTTGCTGTTGCCTCCGCCGGGACCACCGTTAGCGATAAGCGAAACAAGAACAAGAACCGAGCCAAAGAACCAGGCCCAGAAGCTGTACTGGGCCAAGCGCGGAAATGCGATTGCCTTGGAACCCAACTGCATTGGCACGACAGCGATGGCGAGACCAATAAAGAGGGGTGCAAGAAGTCCGAGCACGAGCGTGTTGCGGAACAACCAAGAAAGTTGAAGTGCTGCATCACCGCTAAAAATCTGCATGTGAGATGGGCTCATTCGTTCTAAGCCAAAGATGGTGCCGAGTACGGCAACCTCTATTGCGTGAACGAGTGACCAACCGATGAACAGTCGACCGATCTTTTTGTGATCGCTACTGGTCACCCATTGGCCGACTGAGGCGACAACGGACGAAGCAGAGCTCGTGGTCGATGCGCCGACATGAGTGTCGATGGTGGTCATTTTCGGATGGTCTCCTGGTGACACCCTTCAGCCCTCGCGAACCTGGGGGTGTGTACGCCTAGATGTAACGCACTAACACTAACCACCACTCCTGCGCAGAGGGTAAATCCTCGGGACCCTTTTAATTAGTGCGATTGCGCACTATCAGCGGAC
>CALBSD010000008.1 GCA_937927625.1 uncultured Actinomycetes bacterium
CTCCCGATGACGCAGACACTTATGCGGAATGGTTGCGACACATGAAGGGGAGCATGGTTCAAATTCGAGTTCCTCAACGTGGAGACAAACGCGAACTTCATGAAACCGTGACCGTTAACGCACGTGAGGAATTCGTACGACATCGCATGCGTCGCGCATCTGATCACAACTCCCGCAGCCGAGCACTGTCTGAATTGCAAGATGCTTTGGGTTTGCCAGAAGCTCCGTTACGCATTGAGTGTTACGACATGGCGCATTTACAGGGCACCGATTACGTGGGATCAATGGTCGTCATGGAGGACGGCCTTCCCAACAAGCGTGAGTATCGCCGCTTCAAGGTGAAGGATGTTCCAGGAAACGATGACTATGCAGCGATGCGTGAGGTATTGACGCGTCGCCTCAGTGCGTATGTGGCGGAGAGAGATCAACCCGTCGCAGAGCGGGGTGAACGCCCTGGCAAATTTGCATACCCACCCCAGTTGCTGTTGGTGGACGGTGGTAAAGGTCAACTTGGAGTCGCAATAGAAGTGATTCATGAACTCGGTCTGACGGATGAGATTCCTGTGGCATCGTTGGCGAAAAGATTTGAAGAGGTGTACTTGCCTGGACAAAGCGCGCCGGTACTTCTGCCGCGAGGTAGCGAGGCGTTGTTCATGTTGCAACGAATTCGTGACGAAGCACACCGTTTTGCAAATACGTTCCACCGTGAGTTGCGTGGGAAAAGAATGGTCTCGTCGTCATTGGAGGGCATTGCAGGTCTCGGTGATGCTCGTGCGAAGCGCCTCGTCAAGGAGATGGGCGGAGTCAACGCGGTCAAGAAGGCGACTTTGGAAGATCTTTCGGTTCTGACGTGGTTGCCCGATGCCGTTGCGCAAGCCATCTACCAACGGTTCCATCAAGAGACCTAGTGTGAACAAGATGTCGGACAACGGACTTTGGGATGAACACGCGCAATGGTGGATCGATGGATTCACTGACGGCGCCGACCCTGAATATGTTCAGCAAATCATCCCTCTGGCTCTCGAAGAATTACAGGGCAAGAAAGTTGTTCTCGATGTGGGTTGTGGCGATGGACAAATCGCCCGTGCTCTCGCAAAGAATGGCGCCGAAGTTCTTGGAATTGATCCAACTCAACTTCATATTGATATCGCCAATGAGCGCGCAGGTGGTCCGACGTATCTTCTTGGTTCCGCAACGTCGTTACCTGTTGATGATGCGTCGCAGGATGCAGTGGTGGCCTGTCTCGTTTTCGAACATATTGACGCAGTCGATGCAGCAATCGCAGAGGTCGCTCGTGTGTTGAAACCAGGTGGACAATTCAGTTTCTTTCTGAATCATCCATTGCTTCAGACTCCAGGTAGCGGCTGGATTGATGATCACATCATTGATCCCCCGGAGCAGTACTGGCGCATTGGTCCTTACCTTGTTGAGGCCGAGTCAATTGAGGAAGTGGAACTCGGTGTGCACATCCGATTCATTCATCGCCCCTTGAGCCGTTACATCAATGCGCTGATAGCCAACGGGTTGTATCTCGAGCGAATGTTGGAACCTGCACCGCCACAGGGTTTCCTTGATCGGGCTCCGGAGTATCAACTTGCTCATACGGTTCCGCGCCTGTTGTATCTGCGGACGGTGAAACGATGACTGACATTTTGGTCGTTACTGGTCTTTCAGGAGCTGGGCGATCGCAAGCCGCTGATGACCTTGAAGACCTGGGTTGGTTCGTCGTTGACAACCTTCCTGTCGTTCTGATTGACAAGGTCGTTGAACTTTCTGGTGAAGCCGGTGGCGAGATTGTGAAGCTGTGTCTGGTGGTCGGCAATGCACGGCATCAGACAGCGATATTGGACGCAGTTCGTTCACTGCGAGAACAGGGCCATTCGGTTCGCATTCTGTTCCTCGAAGCCTCCACTCGTGAATTGGTTCGTCGGTATGACGCGACACGCAGGAAGCACCCCATGAGTGATGGTGTCAAGGGCCTCGAAGAAGTGATCGAATCAGAGCGTGTGGCTATCAACGGTGTCAAAGCTTTTGCAGACTTGGTCATCGATACAACTGGTCTTACGGTGCACAACTTACGCAATCAGCTGGTGCATCTCTTCGGCCCTGAGAACCCGGGTGATGCTTTGCAAGTGTCCGTCATGTCCTTTGGTTTCAAGCACGGTATTCCCATCGACGCAGACATGATTTTGGATGTCCGTTTTCTTCCCAACCCACATTGGGATGAAAATCTGAGGCCGTTCAGTGGTCTTGATCAAAGTGTTCGTGATTTTGTGATGAGTCAATCTCTCAGTACTGACTTCCTTGGACGGCTGGACGACCTGATGAATTTGGTGCTTCCGGCATATGTGCAGGAAGGTCGCAGTTATCTCACTATTGGCATCGGATGTACCGGCGGGCGCCACCGTTCTGTTGCAATGGTGGAAGAGGTGGCCAAGCGCCTCGCCGCCGCTGGCTATCACCCCCGCGTGACACACCGCGATATCAACTCTTAGGCAAATCCTGCCTCTCTGGGGTCGGCGAACTAGGGTTTGAACTGGTGCGGAGGGGGTCCCTACGTGCCTTCCTGAGCGAAAGGGACTGTCGTGACAGTACGTGTAGGCATCAATGGTTTTGGCCGTATTGGTCGTAACTTCTTCCGCGCGGTTGCAAGCCGTGGCGCAGACATCGAGATCGTTGCAGTCAACGACCTCGGTTCTCTGAAGACAATGGCGCACCTTTTGAAGTACGACTCCGTGCTCGGCGTCCTCCCGAACGACATCAAGGCAGTTGACGGCGGCATCAGCATTGATGGCAAAGTCATCAAGGTGCTCGCAGAGCGTGATCCAAAGGCTCTTCCATGGGGCGACCTCGGCGTTGACCTCGTCATCGAATCAACTGGCATCTTCACCGACCGCGACAAGGCAGCGATGCACCTTGAAGCAGGTGCACCTTTGGTCATCGTGTCGGCTCCATCTAATGGTGCGGACGCGACCATCGTCTACGGCATCAACCACAACGATTTCGACAAGTCGCAGCACAAGGTCATCTCGAATGCCAGCTGCACAACAAACTGTTTCGTGCCCTTGGTAAAGGTTCTCGATGACGCATTTGGTGTAGAGAACGGTTTGATGACCACAATTCACGCATACACCGGTGACCAGTCATTGGTAGACGGCCCACATAGCGATCTTCGTCGTGCACGTGGTGCAGCGATCAACATCGTTCCAACATCGACAGGTGCTGCACGTGCAACAAGCCTCGTCATGACCTCGATGAAGGGCAAGTTGGACGGAACCTCATTGCGCGTTCCAGTTCCCACTGGTTCGATCACTGACTTTGTTGCGAACTTGAAGAAGCCAGCAACAGTCGAAGAAATCAACGCTGCATACAAGGCCGCAGCTGAAGGTCCGT
Source organism: uncultured Actinomycetes bacterium (assembly GCA_937927625.1). Taxonomy (GTDB): domain Bacteria; phylum Actinomycetota; class Acidimicrobiia; order Acidimicrobiales; family Ilumatobacteraceae; genus UBA2093. Next base: position 3,394 of record CALBSD010000008.1, read on the forward strand.
TGAAGGGCATCTTGGAATACACCGATGCTCCAATCGTCTCTAGCGACATCGTTACTAACCCGCACTCGTGTGTGTTCGACAGCGACCTCACGATGGCGATGGGCTCATTGGTCAAGGTTCTTGGTTGGTACGACAACGAGTGGGGTTACTCCAACCGTCTCGTCGACCTCACCCTTCACGTATCGAAGTAAGGCTTCCCATGGCGCGCGTACCCGTCCTTGAAGACTTGGGCGATGTCTCTGGAAAAAGAGTTCTCGTTCGTACGGACTTCAATGTGCCGATGGAAGGTCCTGATGATGCTCGTGTCATCACGGATGACTTCCGTATTCGTGCCGCTTTGCCAACCATTGAATGGTTGACATCTCGCGGTGCGACTGTGGTCTGCGCTAGCCATCTCGGACGTCCGAAGGGCGCACCCGAAGCGAAGTACTCGATGGAGCCCGTGCGCCGTCGTTTGGCAGAACTTGCTCCTGGAGTCGAGCTTCTGGAGAACCTTCGATTCAATGCAGGTGAAGAAGCAAACTCTCCGGAGTTTGTTGCCACATTGGTGAAGGGCATTGACATGTATGTCAATGATGCTTTTGGTGCTGCTCATCGTGCGCATGCCAGCATCGTTGGTCCACCGCGTACTCTTCCGTCGGCCGCAGGTCGTTTGTTGGAAAAGGAAGTGGAGGTTTTGGGTGATCTTCGCGACAACCCGAAGCGTCCATTTGTTGCAGTACTTGGTGGTGCAAAGGTCAGCGACAAACTCGGCGTTATCGAATCGTTGTTGCAGGTTGTTGATGCTCTCGTGATTGGTGGGGGAATGTGCTTTACGTTCCTTGCTGCCCTCGGTTATCCAGTGGGTGCTTCCATTTGCGAACTCGATCAGATTGCAACGTGCCGTCGTCTTCTGGATGCAGGCAAGCCCATTTATTTGCCAGAGGATCTTGTTGGTCTTGATGCTCAGGGCAATTTCGCGACCTTTGGTCAGCGCCTTCCTGAAGGTGCAAAGGGACTCGACATTGGTCCGGGGTCGGCTGCTGCATTCTCTGATGTCATCATGGATGCCCGCACTGTCTTCTGGAATGGCCCGATGGGCATGTTTGAAGATGAGCGTTTTGCTGCTGGCACTCGCACAGTTGCTGAAGCAATGGCTGCCACGAAAGCATTCACGATTGTGGGTGGCGGCGATAGCGCTGCAGCATTGGCCCAATTCAAACTTGATGACGAAGTTGACCATGTGTCAACTGGTGGGGGCGCGTCATTGGAACTTCTCGAACTAGGTGACCTCCCCGGTCTTGCAGCATTAAGAGGTGCCCCCAATGTCCAGTAACAAGCGTCAGCCAATTATTAGTGGCAACTGGAAAATGAATCTGAATCACTATGAGGCAATTCAGTGCATTCAGAAGCTTGCCTATTTGGTTGGTAAGGATGACTTTGACGCGGTGGATGTCAGCATCCATCCTCCGTTTACAGATATTCGTAGCGTGCAAACCCTCTTTGAAGGTGATCACATGCGATTCATTCTCGGTGCGCAGCATTGTCACGAAGAAGACAAAGGTGCGTTCACTGGCGAAGTGTCGCCCGCATTCCTTTCGAAACTCAATGTTCGTTATGTGATCTGTGGACACAGTGAACGTCGTGAGGTCTTCGGTGAGACTGATGAGATCGTTCACAAAAAAGTTCGTGCGATTCTTGCGAACAAGATGACGCCAATCGTGTGTTGCGGTGAGACTCTCGAGGAACGTGAAGCCGGTTCGACATCAGACAAGGTTCTCGGCCAGGTTCGTGCAGCTCTCGCAAAATTGACCCCAGAGCAGGTGTCATCTCTTGTTATTGCTTACGAACCCATTTGGGCAATCGGCACTGGAAAGACCGCTACGTCGGAAGATGCTCAAGATGTTTGTGGCGCAATTCGTCGCGAAATCGGTGTCCTCTTTGGTACGGATACAGCACAGCAAGTGCGAATTCAATACGGCGGATCAGTGAAGGCTTCCAACATTGCAGAGTTGATGTCTCAGCCAGATATCGACGGTGCTCTTGTCGGTGGAGCTAGTCTCGATCCGGACGAATTCGCCCGCGTTATTCAATACCGCTTACACCAAGATTAAAGATGAGTGCCATGGCTTCAGTAGATGTGACCTCTGAAGAGACATCATCCGTTGTCTCTGTCGAGAGTAAGTCGCCACGCCAATTGGCGTTTGCTCGTTTTCAGCGTGACCGTTTAGCCAAATTTGCATTAATTATCATTGCTGTTTATCTAGTAGTCGCAATCTTTGCCCCAGTTATCTGTTCGGCGTTGGGTATCAGCCCATACAAGTTGGACGGCAAAGCTCTTAATGATTTTGGACTTCCGAAAGGTTCATTCGGTGGCATCAGTGGTGAACATTGGTTGGGCGTGGAGCCGGGTACTGGCCGCGACATTCTTGCTCGATTGATTTATGGTGCACGAGTCTCAATGCTTGTGGGAATTCTCGCAACCGTCGTAACCACCGCGATCGGAATTGTTGTCGGTGTTGTTAGTGGTTACAAGCGCGGCAAGGTTGATGCTGTGATTGGCCGCATCACAGATCTCACGCTGGCATTTCCTTCGTTGTTGCTCATCATTGCGTTGACACGGCCCATCATTCAGCGCTTGGAGTCTTTGGGAATTCCCGAAGGTAATACTTCGCGAATTGCTTACATCATTCTCGTTCTTGCAGTTTTCGGTTGGGTATATGTTGCGCGCATTGTTCGTGGACAAACACTCTCGCTTCGCGAACGTGAATTCGTTGAGGCTGCTCGAGCCAGCGGGGCAGGGACGTGGAGAATTGTCTTCAAAGAGTTGATGCCGAATCTCTGGGCTCCGGTGATCGTGACTGTTACATTGGCGATTCCTGGCTATGTGGCCACCGAATCAACCTTGTCGTTCCTCGGGCTCGGAATGCTTCCGCCCACGGCGTCCTGGGGTGCCATGTTGGGGGATTCCGTTCGGTACTACCGAGCAGATCCCACGTATCTCTTCATTCCGGGTATCGCTCTCATCGTGCTTGTGCTCGCCTTTAACGTGGTGGGAGACGCCGTTCGTGATGCCCTAGACCCCAAGGGCGACCGTCAAAACATCGCCTAGTTGCTGCGTACTTTTGTTCGGTTACTCGCAAGTATCTACTAACCTTTCGTTAACTCAGTGTCCAAAGGACAGATCGGGAGAATTATGAAAAAGCGTTATATCGGCGTTGCAATTGGCTTCACGCTTGTTGCTTCCGTGTTAACTGCCTCTTGTGGTGGTAAAACGGAAAACACGATCAATATCCTGAGCAATGCAGAACAAATTGCTCACCTCGACCCACAACGTAATTACACGGGTGACGACCTTGCATTTGCAGGATCCACCATGCAACGCTCGTTGACTACTTACAAGCTGCAGGCTGGCGATGCTGGCTCCGAGATCACAGGTGACCTCGCAACTGACACCGGTACATCGAGCGAGGGCGGAAAAGTCTGGTCTTTTACGCTGAAGGATGGCTTGAAATTTGAAGACGGCAGCGCCATCACTTGCGCAGACGTTGCTTATGGCGTTTCGCGCAGTTTCGCAACTGACGTCATTACAGATGGTCCTAGCTATGCAATGACCTACCTCAATGTTGAGGGTGAATATCCAGGTCCTTACAAGGCAACTGCTGCACAGCAGGCTGCTTATGACAAGGCTGTGACATGCGATGGGAACACCATTACATTCAATCTCAAGTCAGTTGTTGCTGACTTCAACTACACCACAACTCTTCTTACCTTTAGCCCAGTGCCAAAGGCAAAGGACACTGGTGAAAAGTACGACATGCATCCAGTTGCATCAGGTCCGTACAAGATTGAAAGCTACGAAGTTGGTAAGTCTCTCGTTCTTGTCCGTAATGATCAGTGGGACGCAACTACTGACTCAGAGCGCAAGGCATACGCAGACAAGATTGTGTATCACTTCGGCCTTGAAGAAACTGCGATTGATGAGCGCATGATTGCAGATGAGGGCGAAGATCAGACTGCCGTTAATGCCGGTGTGCTTCCAGAGAACCTTCCAACAGTTTTCGAGGGCGACAAGGGGCTTGCATCGCGTGCAGTCAACTACTACGACGCATTCGTGACTTATACAAACCTCAACGTGAAAAACCTTTCCTGCTTGGACGTGCGTAAGGCCATCTACTTGGCACTTGACCGTGAAGCACTTCGTAAGGCAAGCGGCGGTGCCTACACCGGCGACTTCGCCGATGGGTTCATCAAGCCATTGATGAAGATTGACTACAAGAAGCCAACGCAGTTGGAAGGCTTGAACGAAGACGGAAAGCCGAATGTCGACGCAGCAAAGGCTGCATTGGCTGCTGCAGAGACGAACTGCCCAGAAGTTGCTGCTCATGCAAAAGACGGTTTGAAGTTCTACTACCCTGATACCGAGATCTGGAAAAAGGCTTTGGCAATTTGGATTGATTCCATGGGCAAAGTCGGCATCAAGATCAAGCCAGAAGCTGTCGGCGACCCATCGCAGTACTGGCCAACAGTGTTGAACCCAGAAACCGACTACGACATTGCTCGCGGTGGCTGGGCTCCAGACTGGGCAAATGCATCAACTGTGATTCCTGAATTGTTCACCACTGGTGGCGGTTTCAATCTCACACGTAATGCAAATGATCCGGATTACAAGGCTTTTGAAACAAAGGTGAATGAGGCCCGAAACACCCTCGATCGCACAGAACAAGGTAAGAAGTGGCAAGAATTGAACCAGTTCGTCGTTGACCACCTTTGGGCATTGCCTGGCACATTCACACGTGCGCAGAGCATGTGGGGTTCGAAGATTGAGGGAGCTTTCCAGTGGGGACCATTCGGTGCCTTCTGCTATGGCAACCTCAAAGTGAAGTAATTCTTCATTCGTGAACGTGGAAAGGGGCGTCGGCTTTGTCGGCGCCCCTTTCTCTTTCTTAATTAACAGTCTCAATAGATAAGGAAGTTCGAAATGTTTCTATTTGTCGTTCGGCGACTCTTCTTTGCGCTCGTGCTTCTTTTTGCAGTATCTGTTGTGACGTACCTTCTCTTTTCAGCTCTACCTGTTGACCCGGCTGCATTGACATGCGGGAAAAACTGCAAACCCGACATCATTGCTGCTAACCGAATTCGTTTGGGCTACGACAAGTCCATCGTGGAGCAATACTGGCTCTTCTTGAAGGGCATATTTGCGGGTCGCAACTATGGAGTGGGCCAATCTGCCTTCTCATGCCCATCTCCTTCATTCGGTTACTCCTTCGCGCAACATGAATGTGTGACCACGCTGATTGGTCGTACTTTCCCAGTGACTGCGTATCTCTCCATTGGCGCCTTCATCTTGTGGATGATCATCGGCGTTGGCTCCGGAGCAATTGCTGCTCTCAACAAAGGCAAGTGGCAGGATCGACTTGCAAATGCATTCACTGCCATTGGTGTCAGCCTTCCGACTTTCTATGTCGGTCTTC
>CALBSD010000009.1 GCA_937927625.1 uncultured Actinomycetes bacterium
GAAGGAAAGCCCACACCTCTTCTTGCTCGCGCACATCAGATGGCTCAGAAACATCATCTTGAAGTTCTTGCAAAGGTTGGTCAACCCCATCTCGCTGATGAAGACATCGCAAACATTCAGCAGGCTGTCATTGATACAGGCGCGCTTCAAGCGATGGAAGAACTCATCTCATCGAATCATGCACAAGCAGTGCAGGCTCTGAAGAAGTCGGAGATGCAAGGCGAGTCGTATGACGCGTTAGTGCATCTCGCCGATGTCGTCACTCAGCGTGCTATTTGATTGCTAGGTAAATATCCAGTGCTTCTTGCATCGTGATGTCTGTCATCACGCCTGCTTCTGCACGAATTGCTTCCACCCACTGCGGCGTCACTTTGCATGTCACTGCAATTGGATCATCAAGACCCGACGATGCCACTGCAAGGTGAGTGAAGGTGATCGCATAATTAGGTGGTCGTGCATCTCTTGATAACTCGATGAGTGCCCACGGATCTGGTGTGGTACCAACACGTGAACCAGCAACAGGAATCTCAGAACTAGAAGTTGCATGCACTGCGCCACCAACAAGACCCGGACCGTCAACAATGACAGCACCTCGTACCAATGCAGGACGCGCGCCAGCAATGAGAAACGCTATGTAACCACCAAGGCCACGACCCAACACGGTCGCTTCACCGAGGTAACGAAGTGCAATGTCAACATCAGCCATCAAAACTTCACAGGAGTAGCCGCCGCCATTTGGAACAGTGGAGCGTCCGTGCCCGGTGAAGTCAAGCGCCCAAACGGGGCCAGCCCAAGAAACGGGCAAAGAGGCAATGTTTTCAGCACTTTCTCCGAGTCCGTGGAGCAAGAGAAGGGGGCGCCCTGTGCCTTCGCGCAACTGGTGCAGCGCAAGTGTGATGCGATTGTGTTGCAGAGAGATTGTTTTCAGCGCAGCGCTCATGACAAGAACTCCAAGACCATCTTGCTCACACGTTCAGGGTCTTCAATATGAATGAAGTGTCCAATGTCTTCCAACACTTCGAGACGTCCACCTTGAGGAATCCATGGCAAGACATCGCGTGCACGTGCACCCCATCCCATCGGTTCATCAACGGTGCCGAGTAAACCAAGAAATGGAATGGGAAGTGATGCCATGCGTAATGCGCTCCACTCTGGACGCCATGGACCGAATCCACCGAATCGCATGGCTGGGTCCAACTTCCAACGCCATCCATCTTCATCATGTCGTGCACCGACAGTGACAAGATATTCCAGCCACTCAATGGAGAGTCGTGGGTTCATCTTGGCGCGACGTGCTGCAAGATCAACCAAAGTGCCTGGCTTGCGAATAGCTGTAGCAGCGGAATGGCGGTTGTCGAGCCACGCGCCAATCTCTGTCGCCATAAGTCGAGTCTGGTCATGATCAGGTACATCAGGCATGCGGCGCTTGCTGGGCATACCGTCGATGTTCACCATGCGCGATGCGCGGTACGGACTTGCTTCGATGAGCTGCATCATCAATGCGCCGCCCTTGGAGTGCGCAATGACCGGAGAAGGAGCATCGGTGGTAGAGGACATCACTGTTAATGCATCGCGAATGTCGGAATCCCAGCTGTACATGGCGGCGTAATCACTATCACCATGACCTCGGTGGTCCCAGGTGACGACTCGCCAGCCGGCGTCGGCGATGAGCGGTCCAAAAACATCGAAGGTGCGGGCAAAGTCAGAGCCGCCGTGGACAAGAAAGAGCACAGGATCGGTCTCGCGACCCCACTCGTAGACAGCAATGCCCACGCCATCCGCCGTAACGCGACGAAAACGGTCGGGCTGTCGTGCTCCTGGATACGTTCGAGTTTCGGTCGTCATTGGTCGTAGAGGTTAGGACAGACGGTCCAAAAGTCCCCATGCGGAGCACGCGCAAGACACATGCCACATCGCCGTAACATGAAGACGATGTTTCTTCGCACCCGACTCCACATGTATCTGTTGTGGAGCACCTGTGGCTTCGCATTCCTCGCCATTATTTCGGGTCTTCTCACTGATGGTGGGTCAAGTTCTTCAGCCACCACAACAATCGCTGGTTCAGTTTCTGCGACGACAACAATTGCGCCTGGTATTACCGCAGCACCTCGTACCTATGTCGTGCAATCGGGTGAATCGCTCTTCGCTATTGCGATGAAGTTCAATCTCAGTGCTCCAGCACTTGTTGAATTGAACAAGATCAAAGACCCGGATCGTGTGTCTGCAGGCACAGAGTTGTTACTCCCACCCAGTAACGGTTTCGTGGCGATTGGTGCATCGACCACGATGGCTCCATAACGATTGTTCCTTGACCACACGCGTTGCGGTTTGTTTCATACACTGAAGTCATGACCGCAACCTTCTGGCCCACACAAGAACATTGGTCCGTCGCAATCCCGTTACACACACCTCATGTGCGACTTGACTGTCTTGCTGAAAGTGGCTTTGTTGCGTTGAAGCCTGCGCCATTTGAAGTTTCACAACATGAATGGGACTCGTTGGAGTACTTCGATTGGAAGAGTGGCGGCGACACAAACTTCGCGCCACTTGCATCTGCAGATGGCGAACTTGATTGTCGTGGTTTCTGGGACAAGGGTAAAACGGATAAAGATGCTGAGTGGACATCCAACGCAGAACTCGCGCCAACATTGAAGAATTACGTCACTTCAGTGGGAGCAAACTTTGGTCGCGTTCGCATCATCAAGCTGGAACCACAAGATCGTGAACAAGCAATTCGTTCCATTCACCGTGATGACAACAACCGTTTCAACCCAGAAAACGAAGGATGGGTTGTACGTACTTGGTTGGAACTAACCGATAGTCCCGACAGCTACATGTTGTTAATGGACAATGGTCCAGATGGTTTGCCAGATCCCGCAACAGAGCGTCGTGTTCCATTGTCAAAAGGCTCACGCTTTGTTGTTGATACCCAACGCTTGTGGCACGTGGTTGTTCATAACCACAATTTCCCCCGTTATGCGCTGATTACAAGTTTCGAGAGCGGTCGCGCACTCGATTCATTTATTACGCGAGAACACGCGTAGTTTCTCTGCGCATTCGTTGCGCAATTACAAAGCGGCGATGATCGCACCCATGATGGCAAGTGCAGCGATGTCATTGCCCACTTCAAGTGCCCACACTAAGAAACCTTGTCCAGCGAAGAGTCGATGTCCAAGTGCTGACATCGCGCAGATACCACCACCAAGGACTGTGCCAACAAGTGCGCCCTGAGCAACAGAGGCATTCTTGTAGAGACCATCGATAACGCCCGACAAGATGATTGATTGAATCAACATCGAACCAACAAGGCTGGCGAAGATGGCGCCCATGTTGGTTCCCTTTCCGGGAATCTCATCTTCGGACTTTTCCATGGCACGCCACCAGAGAGGGAAAAAGGTCTTTGGGCTAAACCAGAGAGCGCCGGTGACGAAGCCAGCCACAGTGGCCATACCGATGCCGAAGATGTTGAATGAGCTGAAATCCATGAGTACCCCTTGTCGGGCGCTCAGATTAGAGCGCTGATTCGATGGCTGCGGTGATGAGTGCGTCGTCCGGAGATGTCTTGGGGTGGAAACGAGCAATGACGTTGCCGTCGCGACCAATGAGGAACTTTTCGAAGTTCCAGCGGATGTCACCCTTTTCGCCTTCGGCGTCGGCCACAGGTGTGAGTGCTGCATAGAGAGGGTGCTGGTTCTCGCCGTTGACTTCGATCTTCTCTGTCAGTGGGAAGGTGACGCCATAGGTGGTGGAACAGAACGTGGCGATTTCTTCAGAGGTGCCGGGCTCTTGGCCGAGGAACTGGTTGCAAGGCACGCCGATCACGGTGAAACCACGGTCGCCGTATGTCTTCTGCAAACCTTCGAGTTGCTCGTATTGCGGGGTAAGTCCGCACTTGCTGGCGACATTGACGAGCAAAGTGACCTTGCCATCGGCAGACGCCAATGCGTTCGGCTGGCCGTCAAGTGTTGCGATGGAGGTTGCGTAAATGCTCATGCAGAATGCAACCACATGTGAGGGGAATGGATTCCCCGAATAGGTAATTAATTAGGCGCGGTGAGCTGCGGCGAGCTCGGCCACTTCACGCATGATGCGAGAAATGTCGAAGTCCTTTGGCGTGTACACAGCGGCAACACCTTGGCTCATCAGCAATTCACGGTCTTCCTCAGGAATGATGCCGCCCACGATGACAGGTGCATCAACGCCTTCGGCACGAAGTTGGCGAACAACCTCAGGCACCAATTGCATATGTGAGCCGGAGAGAATCGAGAGTCCGACGACATCTGGATCTTCGTCGCGCGCACTGGCAACAATCTGCTCTGGTGTGAGGCGAATACCGCTGTAGACAACTTCCATTCCGGCATCACGTGCTGCAACCGCAATCTGTTCTGCGCCGTTGGAGTGACCATCAAGACCAGGCTTTGCAACGAGGAAACGTGGAGGACCACCGGGGATTGTCTTCACGAATTCAGCAACATCGGCCAATGCATGTGTACGACGACCAACTGCTGCACCAACACCAGTAGGTGCACGGAACTCACCGAACACTTCACGAAGAACCTGTGACCATTCGCCAGTGGTGCCACCAGCTTCGGCCAACTCAATGGATGCTTCCATGATGTTTTCGTTTGTCTCTGCTGCGGTACGCAAATGAGCGAGTGCTGCTTGTACGCGCGCATTGTCACGAGATGAACGCCAAGCTGCAACATCGGCGATCATTTCGTTTTCTACTGCAGGGTCAACAACGAGAATGTTGCCTGGCACTGCAAGTGGGCTGTCTTCGGACTCGGTGTACGAGTTCACGCCAACAACAACTTGCTCTCCGCCTTCAATGCGACGTGTGCGCTCTGCCATTGAACGAACAAGACGACCCTTGAGTTCGTCAACAGAGTTAAATGCACCACCAAGTGAGAGCACTTCTTCGAACTCTGCCCATGCTGCATCGCGAAGTTCTGCGGTGCGAGATTCAATGACCTTCGAACCATCGAAGATGTCTTCGTATTCAAGAAGATCTGATTCAAACGCAAGAACTTGCTGCATACGCAATGACCACTGCTGATCCCACGGACGCGGCAAACCAAGTGCTTCGTTCCATGCTGGCAACTGAACACTGCGTGCACGAGCGTTCTTCGACAATGTGACAGCGAGCATTTCAAGAACGATGCGCTGAATGTTGTTCTCTGGCTGTGCTTCAGTGAGACCCAATGAGTTCACCTGCACGCCGTAACGGAAGCGACGTGCCTTTGCATCGGTGACGTTGTAACGCTCGCGACCAATGCGGTCCCACAACTCTGTGAATGCGCGCATCTTGCACACTTCTTCGATGAAGCGAATACCGGCATTGACGAAGAATGAAATCGAACCAAACACTTGGTCGAACTGAGCATCGTCAACCTGACCACTTGCACGAACAGCATCGAGAATGTCAACAGCTGTTGCAAGCGAGTAAGCGATCTCTTGCACTGGTGTCGCACCTGCTTCTTGCAAGTGATACGAGCACACGTTCATCGGGTTCCACTTCGGTGCGTTCTGTGCACACCATGCCACCATGTCGACAATGAGACGCTTCGATGGCGCTGGCGGGAAGATGTACGTACCGCGAGAGAGATATTCCTTCACGATGTCGTTCTGAGTGGTGCCGCGAAGCTCTTGCGAAGTTGTTCCTTGTTCGCGTGCGTTTGCAACGTAGAGAGACAGCATCCATGCAGCAGTGGCATTGATGGTCATCGACGTGTTCATCTTGCCGGGAGGAATTGATTCAAGAAGTGTGCGCATGTGTCCGAGGTGCGCAACGGGAACACCGACCTTGCCGACTTCGCCGTGAGCCAACATGTGGTCAGGGTCGTATCCGGTCTGCGTAGGCAGGTCGAATGCGATGGAAAGACCAGTCTGGCCCTTGGCCAAGTTGGTGCGGTAGAGCTGGTTAGAAGCTGCGGCGGTGGAGTGGCCCGAATAGGTGCGCATCAACCATGGATCGTCACGGCGGGGGGTGCTTGCGTCAGTCACGGGTTCAGTATGGCAACGGGTGGGCGTGTTCCCCACAGAAATGGCTACGGCTGGACTGCTGAGGCCAGCAATTGCAGGTATTTCTCACGAGGAATGGCAATGCAGCCCAGGGTTTCCAAGTGCTCGGTGCGCCATTGGGTGTCCAACAGTTCCATGCCGTCGAGGGTCATGAGTTGGACGAGATGCATGAGGGCAACCTTCGATGCGTCGGTCGCGGTGTGGAACATGGATTCACCAGCGAAGAACTTGTTGATGCGCACGCCGTACAGGCCGCCCACTAATTCACCTGCTTGATTCCACACCTCAACGCTGTGCGCATGACCGAGGTGATGCAGCTCGGTGTATGACGAGATGAATACTTTGTTGATCCAATTGCCGTCTGTGTGCGTTGTTGCGCACTTCTTCATGACATCAACGAATGCTGTGTTGACAGTGCACGTGAACTTTTTTGCGCTCTGACGAACGGAACGTGTGATGCGTGCGCCATCAAGTGGAATCACTCCACGATCAACTGGCGACCACCACACAAGATTGCGTTTCTCATACATGGGAAACATTCCGTGCGCATACGCATACAGCAACGTGTCTGGCTCAAGATCTGCACCAACAGCAACGACATCGTTGTCATCGGGCCATAACTCTGGCGATGGAAAACTCCATCGGCATTCTGTCGGCGGCTTCATGTCACCGACCTGAATTCATCAGTAGTTGTAGAAACCTGCGCCGGACTTGCGGCCAAGCTTGCCAGCGGCAACCAAGCGACGAAGCGTTGGTACTGCTGCGTAGTTTGCATCAGCAAACTCTGCGTACAACGCATCAAGAATTGCAAGCGATGTGTCAAGACCAACAAGGTCGAGCAATGCGAATGGTCCCATTGGGAAATTGCATCCACCCTTCATTGCAGTGTCGATGTCTTCCATCGAAGCGGTGCCTGTTTCCCAAATGCGAATTGCATTGTTGAGGTAAGGGAAGAGCAATGCGTTCACGATGAAGCCTGCGCGGTCCTTCACTTGCACGCCATTCTTGCCGCACTGTGCGGTGAATGCGTTTGCAGCATCAATGGTTTCATCAGATGCAGTGATGGGGCGAACAACTTCAACCAATGGCATTGCTGTTGCAGGGTTAAAGAAGTGAATGCCGCACACCTTGTCGGGGCGACCGGTTGCCATTGCCATCTCAACAACAGGAAGAGTGCTGGTGTTGGTTGCGAGAATCGCACTTGGCTTCACAGCCTTGTCGAGTTCTGCAAAAAGAGCCTTCTTCACTTCTAGGTCTTCAACGACTGATTCAATAACAAGGTCGCAATCTGCAAGATCGGAAATCTTGTCGGTGGCAGAGAGGCGATCGAGGATGGCTGCCTTGTCGTCAGCGGTGATCTTCTCGCGCTGCAACTGCTTGTCGAGACCCTTCTCAATGGAGGTGATCATCGCCTGTGCTGTTGCAGCACTGCGCGAGCGAACAATGACTGTGTAACCAGCCTTGGCAGCTACTTCCGCCAAGCCGGAACCCATGATGCCTGAGCCGCAAATACCGATTGTCTTCATGTCAAACCTCCCGAATGAGTACTCGCGAGGCTAACAACAGGCCCTTCTTTTGGAAGAACCGCAGCCGAGTGGGCCTACTTCTCAGTGATGGTGATGGTCTTCACGGTCACGGTGCGGCTTGGCTTGCCGCCAAGGCC
>CALBSD010000010.1 GCA_937927625.1 uncultured Actinomycetes bacterium
CAACAACAACAACAACAACAACAACAACAACAACAACAACAACAACAACAACAATGAACGGAACCTGAAGCGATTGTGTGCATTCCAAACAGCTGCGAGTCCGATGCATCGTCACCTTGAAGGACAATGTTGCGGGACAGCAGGCCCACCTCACATCCAAGGTATGTTGTTTCTCCATTCACAGTGTAGTACTGAACTGTGTGACTGTGCGCGAGCGGCGGCGTGAATGCAATCGTCAATCCATCCACAGACACACTCGTCACAACAACCTCTTCCGCTTCCATGAAATCACCACTCGACGACGTGACGACAAAGTGCTCGCCGGCCACAAAGTCGACGGGATTCACAACAACAATGGTTGAAGCACCAACCAACGCCGATTGCGCAACTCGAGTCCACACGGTGCGTCGAGGCGCACCGTGAATGTCGAGAAACCCTTGCTGTTTCGTTTTCATATTGTATCCAGGCCCGTAGACCAAGTTCGTGAAGGTGGCGTCGGAAACAGCCAGTACTTTCGAACCAACGTTGGGAATTTCCACACTGGTGTATCTGTCGCCGTGCAACGTGATGACAGCTTTGTTGAGGTAGGGCGTGGCTTCCGTCCCGATCTGCATGGTCCCGCCAGAGACGAAGATGTACGATGCGTTGAGGTTGATGTCGACATTGTCAAACACAAGCAAGCCGCGAACCAGCAACAAGAACAAGCGCGGCGGCGAGACATCGAGAAGAATGGATTGTGTTTGTGGAATGACGACGGAATCGCCAGTCATTGGCAGATCTTCGTTTGTCCAGGACGACAACTGCGACCACCGATCCAAATAACGAAACACAACACCTTGCTTGATGATGGCATTCATCGGCATCACTGCCGATGAAGACGAAGATTTAAGACCAACGACAATGCTGTCCGGATAAAACAACGCACCGCGCGCTCCAGTGATGCACGTGATTGCGGTTGGTGTTGTGGTTTGAACAGCACACGAATAACCATTAACAACAACATTGACTTGCGTAACACCAGTGGGAAGGTTGGTTCCGGTGAGCGTGATCAAAGTTCCACCCAACGCAGTTCCGAACAATGGACTCACAGAGGTCACTATCGGCGTGGTGGCGGTCGTGAAATTGACAAGGAACGATGTCGTTTGAAATGCGATTGTGTTTGACGCACTGAGCACTTGCAGGTTGTCCAGGGGCAAGGCGGGAAGCCACGTGGAACTGGGAATCAAACGCCCCAGCGAAGGCGGTCGCGGCACAGCAAGATTACCAACAGCCACCGAACAACGCGAAACACCCGACGATGAACTGTTGGTGACGCGAAAAGCATAACCAAAATACTGAAGTTCAGCAAACATACAATTTGAATTGGCAGGTCCAGTGTACATGACAAAGCGTGTTTCGGGTGCGGAGGCAATGTCGATCGATGTCCAACCCTCAATGGGGCGGGAAGGAATGGTGGCGACAGTGACGTAGTTGACGCCGTCCAGCGAAACGGAAAAGTTCCCACCTGCAGTCAAAAGAGTGGTTTGAAGGCGCGGAAAATAGCGAATTTTGGTCAGTAGCGCGTTTGTTGCAACACCGAGATCGTAGACGAGCGAACAAGAAGC
>CALBSD010000011.1 GCA_937927625.1 uncultured Actinomycetes bacterium
CGCTAAAACGTAAAAGGACCCCGGGCTTCGGCTCGGGGTCCTTTTGTTTGTGCGCGATTTATTTTGACTGAATGTGTTGTTCAAGTTTGTGGAGAGTCTGCAAACCAAGTTCCACTGCGCCAAAACCGATGACCGCATTGCGTTGTTCCACTGTTGGGTGAAGCTGGCGGAGCGTCACCACTGTCTTGCCATCTGATTGCGCATCAAATGTCACGGTGACGCGGAAGCGGCCTGGGTCGTCATCAATGTCGGATCCGTGAATCATGACGAGACGTTCATTCGGTACAACCTCGACATAGCTATAGCGATTCGTGTACACGGTGCCGTCGGTGTATGTCATCGTGAAGCGTGCGAGCCCGCCAACACGGGTATCCATCTCTGTCACTTCCGTGGCGTAACCCTCCGGTCCGAACCAGTTGCCGAATCCGACAGGGTCGATCCATGCCGCATAAAGAGATTCTCGTGGCGCATCAATGACTCGCATGAGGACCACCTCTCGGTCAAGTGACCAAGTGGAGAGAGCGGAGGAGGTGTCGTCAGGTGTTGTCATAGCCCTGACAGTCAACCAGGGGTGGGCTGGGTCTGGCTGAGGCTGGGGTAAGTCAAGTGACTTAGTATTCAGGCATGGCGAGGTCGGGCGAGGAATCACGGACAGCACTGTTGGATGCTGCCGAAGAACTGTTCGCCGTCCATGGCATTGAGACTGCATCGCTGCGAGACATCTCGAATGCGGCAGGGCAGAAGAACAACTCGGCGGCTCAGTATCACTTCGTTGATCGCGAAGGTTTGGTGGCTGCTGTCTTCACGCGCCGTATGGATCAGATCAATGAGCGCCGCTTGAAGATGATTGCCGATATCGATGCGCGTGGCCTCAACCGTGATGTGCCAGCTCTTGCTGCTGCACTCATGATTCCACTCATCGAATATGTCACTAGTCATGACGGCTGGTACGGCCGCTTCTTGTTGCGCACACAGTTCGACCAATTCGCAAAGACCGTGAAGAACGCTTTGCCCGTATCGGTGCCGGTCTTGGAAGTCACACGTCGTTTGTCCGACATCCTCTCGGATCTGCCTCCACGTGTTCGTCGCGCGCGCATTGAACAAATGATGACGCACTACATCGGTGTTGTTGCCGACTGGGAGTGGGCTCGCGAGCGCGGTGCTACTCGTTTGTCGCCGGCCGAACTTGTTGACGACGTGCTTGCCACCGGCGTGGGCATCTTGCTCGCACCGTTGCGCATGGAACTTGAAACCATCTCTACAGAAATCTCACATAAGGAATAACAATGACACGCAGTTTTGATACCCACGATAAGAACGTCGTCACCACCGCAGGCGGTCAGCGCGTGCATGCTGGACATGCGCACCAAAGCGAAGTGATCGCGGCTGGGTTTAACGAAGTGCGTACTGGCGTATGGAACTTCGTGGGTAACGGTTTGTCGAACCAATCATTTATTGAGGCTCCTGAAGGCATCATCGCAATTGACACTGGAGAGTCCATCGAGGAAATGCGTGAAGCATTGCGTCGCTTGCGCGAGATGACCACTGCGCCCATCGCCGCTGTCATTTACACCCACTTCCATTACGTCGAAGGCACGAAAGCGATTTTCCAAGAAGGCAATCACGTCACACCGTTACCGATCTATGCGCACGAAAAAGTGAAGGGCAACAAAGCTCGCACACTGGGTGAGATTGCTCCTGCGTATGCACGTGGCATTGTGGAACAGTTCGCAGTGGTGATGCCCACGGAGGGCCCTGACGCAACAGTGAATGTTGGTCTTGGATACTTCTATAAGCACCCAAATCATGCGCCGTACACGCCTGGATACGTAGACGCCACGCATCTTCTTGGTGCACGCGATTCGCTCACCATCGCCGGCTTGAAAGTGGAATCGGTGTATTCACCGAGTGACTCGGATGACTCCGTGAACTTGTATTTCCCAGAAATCGGCACATGCATCCATAACTCTGTGTGGCCCGTGTTGTTCAACGTCTTCGCTATTCGTGGTGAGGAATATCGCGACCCTCGCGTGTTGATCCCCGGCATCGACAACATCATCAAGTGGGCACCGGAGTATTTGGTGGCAACACATGGTCCTGCTTTGAAAGGCAAGGACAATATCCGCGAGAAGGCGACCCGTTATCGCGATTCAATTCAGTTCATGTGGGATCAGACGGTGCGCGGCATCAATAAGGGTTGGACCACAGACCAGATTGCATCTCGCATCACACTTCCATCTCTCTACGACGAGGATTACCTCACCTCTGAGCGTTATGGCGTGACAGAACATCACGTCCGTCAGATCTTCATGGGACTGCGTGGCTGGTTTGACGGTGATGAATCAAAACTCTTCCCCGAAGAGCCTGCAGAGCGATACACAAAATTAATTGCTGGCTTTGGTGGCAGGGCAGAAGTGGCTTCGCAGTGTGAGAAAGCACTTGCAACAGAAGACATTCGCTGGGCAACCGAACTTGCAACATGGCTGGTGCGCTCTGAAGGCGCGACTGACGATGAAAAGAAGTTGTTGGCGAAGTGCTTGCGCGTCATTGCAGAACGCACTCCAGCAGCAAACATTCGCAACTGGTGCATAACGCGTGCCCGTCACCTCGATGGTTCGTTCCCTATGGATCGTTTCACGGTGCATAACTTCAATCCGAAGTTCTTGGCCGAGTCCGCAGCGACTGGCATCGTGCACACACTGCGCGTTCTGGTTGACCCCGACAAGATTGACGGCATGAATCACCACATCGCATTCACGGTGGGTGAAGAAACCTGCGGTCTTCATATTCGCAATGCAGTAGCTGTACCCACCGATGGTTGGGGAGCGCAAAGCTTGGTCAGGATGCCTCGCGACACTTTCATGGGTGTTGTGTCGGGTCGTCGCTTGTGGAGCGAAGCACTCGCTGCTGGTGAAATCAAAGTCTCCGGTGATGCTGCAGCAGTTGATCAATTCCGTTTGTCTCTCGACAACAAGGGTTTCGCAGGCTGATCATGGGCGCCACGCTTCCGCAGCCCACTCCAGAATTCACCGGAGTTCAGGGACCCATCGTTGCTGAGTCCACTCCAGCTGAAATGAAGATGCCGAAAGCACCGAAGGGTGCGCCAAACATTGTTCTGATTTTGTTGGACGATGTGGGCTTCGGAACTTGCGGAACATTTGGCGGCCCTGTGCCGACTCCGGCTTTGGATCGTGTTGCGAAGAATGGTCTTCGCTTTAATCAGTTCCACACCACGGCACTGTGCTCACCAACGCGTGCAGCAATGCTCACGGGTCGTAATCACCACACCGTGCACATGGGTGGTATCCCTGAAGGCGCAAATGTCTTCCCTGGATACGACAGTGTGATTCCGAAGGAAGCAGCAAGCGTTGCCGAGATTCTGAAGCAGTCTGGATATTCCACCGCTGCATTTGGTAAGTGGCATCTCACGCCACTCTGGGAACAAACACTTGCTGGCCCGTTTGATCGTTGGCCAACGGGTCTTGGCTTCGAACGTTTCTACGGCATCTTGAATGCAGAGGCATCGCAGTGGGAGCCACCGATGTTCGACCAGACAACACCGGTGATGCCATATGAAGGTCGCGATGACTATCACATGACTGAAGACATTGCTGAAAAGGCAATCTCCTGGATGCGAGTGCAGAAAGCATCGCAACCTGACAAGCCGTTCTTCTCCTACATCGCAACTGGTGCAATGCATTGTCCGCATCATGTAGGTCCGGAATGGATCGAAAAGTTCAAGGGACAGTTCGACCAGGGATGGGATGAACTGCGCCGAGAGATTTATGAACGCCAGCTGGCGATGGGTGTGATTCCGGAGGGGACAACACTGACGCCACGTCCTGATGAAGTGCCGTCATGGGAGGAATACCCCGACCGTTACAAGCCAGTGGCATCTCGCCTCATGGAAGTGTTTGCCGGATTCCTTGCGCACACTGATGCACAAATTGGTCGCGTGTTAGATGCAGTGGAGGAAATGGGCGAGGCCGACAACACCTTGTTCATGTACATCACGGGTGACAACGGTGCATCTGCTGAAGGAACCATTCACGGAGCATGGAGTGCGCCGTCGTTCCAAAACGGAATTCCTGAAGATCCTGAGTGGCTACTGGACCACATGGATGATTTCGGTACAGCTCGTTGTGAGAACCATTACAACCTTGCATGGGCATGGGCGCTTGATTCTCCGTTCCAGTGGATGAAGCAAGTGGCATCGCACTTCGGTGGCACGCGCAATGCAATGGCAGTGCAGTGGCCTGCGCGTATTGCAGAGCCAGGCGGTTTGCGTACACAGTTCCATCATGTTGTTGATGTGATGCCCACGTTGCTTGCGGCTGCCGGTGTGCAGATTCCAACAACTGTGAACGGCTTGCAACAACTGCCTGTGGATGGCGTTTCCATGCTGTACGCAATGGAAGGTACAGATGGTGCAAGCACCCGCACCACGCAGTATTTCGAGATGTTTGGTAACCGCGCGATTTATCACGATGGGTGGATTGCTAGTTGCTTCCACGGTCGAGTGCCCTGGAACCGCTTCGGCATGGTGCCGTTCTTTGGTGACCAAGAAAAGTGGGAGCTGTACAACATCGCAGAGGACTTCTCACAGGGTGTGAATCTCGCAGAGAAGTACCCAGAGAAGCTTGCGGAATTGTTGGAGTTGTTTGATTCTGAAGCGAAGCGCAACAACGTGTATCCATTGCGTGAACCAGGTTCGGTGTTGGGGATGACTGTTCTTCCGCCGGACAGCCTCGGTGGTCTCAAGAAGATGACATACACCGCAGATCACATTCGTATGCCAGAGCGTTCAGTCGTCAACTTGAAGAACTGTTCTTTCCGAATTACGGCAGATATTGATGTTCCTGAACTGGGTTGTCACGGTGTGATTGCGTGCCAAGGCGGCAACATGGCCGGCTGGTCGTTGTATGTGGATGACAACAGTCGCCCTACGTATCACTACAACTGGATGGGCCACGAGCATTACATCGCAACATCAAATGCGGTATTGCCTCCGGGACGTCACGTGCTGACCGTTGAATATGTATACGACGGTGGCTTTGGCGCTGGTGGTGATGCCGTGTTGTTTATGGATGGTGAACCCATCGGTCACGCACGCGTCGATAAGTCAGTTCCGATTGTGTTCTCTATGAGCGGCGAGTCATTCGACATCGGTATGGACACAGGCGCGCCAGTGGGGCATTACCCACATGTGTATCGCTTCACCGGAAAGATTCACGGCGTGACATTGGAACGCCTTAGTGAGCCATCACCCGATGTTGCAGCAAAGATTGCTGATGGCGAATTCCTCGCCAGCCTTGCAACGCAATAGCCGTAACTAATTACGCAAACGTGAGGTCGTGGGTAGAGGCTTCTTCGCGACCCAAGTGATACGCCTCAATGGCACGTGCTTTATCAAAGAGATGCTTCGGGTTGCGTGCGATAGATGCTGCAACGTTGTGCGGAGTAAAAATCAGCACTTTGCCTCCGGTGCGTTCTTTCCACCGTTCCACTTCGTTGTACATGCCGTTATCAACAAAACGTGCAAAGGGACCCCACATTGCACCCGCAAGTGGCGCGATGAGAACAAGTCTTTCAACATCGGGTCCGTAGTCAACGCTGGTGCCAGAGCGAACTCCGCCATCGACATATCTAGTTCCATTGATGGTGTGCGGCGACAACAAGGCGGGAACTGCTGATGATGCGGCAACGAGTTCCGCGAGCGGATACGTACCACCGTCGAGCTTCGTGCGCGTCAAGCGGGGAAGTGCGCATGCCATCACCTGAATCAGAGGGTCGGTTTTGTCGCCGAATATTTCGTGTGCAATGGAGGCGAGAAGTCCTGGCTTTGGATTCGGGAACGAGGGAGTGGGCATGTCGGCCAAGGTTGCAAAGGGAACCTCAAATGCGGTGGCTGCAGCGGCCCATGAACCTGCAGACGTGCCCAGCAATGGAACTTCCGAAAGATCGATGCCACGAGGCTGCAAACCTTCCAGCACGCCCATTGCAAAACCGATGCCGAAGAGACCGCCACCACCAAACACTCCACCAAGCGGTTGAAGATTGGCTGATGTCATCTTCCTAGTTTGTCGTGAATGGGGGTACGGTTGGCGTATGCAAGCACGCATTCTCACGTGGAACCTGTGGCACCAATTCGGTCCATGGCGTGACCGTCAAGAAGCAATCTTGAAAGTCCTACAAGCAGAAAACGCTGATGTCGTGTTCCTGCAAGAAGTGTGGGCACAAGAAGGTGGCCTCGACCAGGCACAGTGGCTTGCTGACGAACTCCACATGTACGTGGCTCGCACCGAAGGTCCGTGGTACGACGATGGCGTGAGCATGGGTAACGCCATCTTGTCGCGTTGGCCAATTGTGTCGTGGGAAGTACATCGTCTCCCTGATGTCACTGGTGCGCCTAGTTATCGCCGCGCCGTTGTTGCGCAACTGGAAACGCCCTATGGCCGCTGGTGGACTTTGTGTACGCACCTTGATCACAAGTTCGATGGCTCTTCTACGCGCGTTGCTCAATGCGAAGCACTGTGTGGCATCGTCGACCAGTTGCGTGTTGATCCTGAAGTTGATGCACCTGTCATTCTTGCGGGCGACTTCAACTCAGTTCCTGACTCCGACGAGATCCGCATGATGACGGGTCGTCGCGAAACTGCTATCGAAGGTTTGGTCTTTACTGACCTGTGGGAACTGGTGAACGAAGACAATGGCTTTACCTGGCGCAGAGATAATCCGTACATTGCAGACTCCACATGGCCGAACCGTCGCTTGGACTACTTGTTTATGTCCTGGCCACGCCCTCGCCCAATTGGCAACCCCATCAATGTGTGGCTTGCAGGTGTTGAGCCGGTAAATGGCGTACAGGCAAGCGATCATGCCGCTGTGGTGGCCGACATTCGCATGGTCGCCGAATAACACGCCCCGTAGTCGCTGCCGAATAACCAAACACTCATTGAATGCCTCGTATTGGGGCAATGTGTGCACATCGGTGCATGTCGAATTGGAATTCGCCCTCATCGATCATCGGAGATAATCCGTTCTATTGCTTCACGCGCGGAGTCGAAGCAGACATTCTCTGCATCCTTGGTCGTACTCGGACTACGTTCTCGGGTTCACAGATGTCCACCATCACGGGGCGATCACGCAGTCAGATACAAAACGTGTTGGTGTATCTGGCCCGTAATCAAGTGGTGATCTCGCGCAAGCACAAAGGCATCTGGCATAACTATCTCAATCCAGAACATCCGCTCGAGCCTCTTCTCCGACAGATTGCCGAATTGCGGTTGCCGAGTGATGCCAGCAGTGTGACGCCGAAGCGCAGTAATGTAGAAGAGTTACCAGGCGCAGTTCATGCGCTTGATGCCATTGATGAATGAGCTTTGCAAGTACTCAGGCTCGCTGGTGATCTCAAGCGTTGGCACGCGACGACGGATCTCATCAAACATCACGGCAATTTCACGACGTGCAAGGTTGGCGCCCAAACAGAAGTGCGGACCGCCAGCACCAAAGCCCACCTGTGCAGGCTGAGCAGAGCGGCGAATGTCAAAGTCGTTCGGGTTCGTGAACACGGTCTCGTCGCGGTTGCCTGACTGATAGAACATCACAACCTTTTCGCCCTCTTTGATCGCCTGGCCGTTGATTTCTGTGTCTTCGGTTGCCGTGCGGCGGAAGTGAATCACTGGTGTGGCGTAGCGAACAATCTCTTCGACAGCAGTCTTTGTGTGTGTGTCGAAATCGTTGAACCACAGTTCGCGCTGATCGCGATGAATGGTGAGCTCGCGCATGCCGTGGCCGATAGCAGTGCGTGTTGTTTCGTTGCCGGCAACCACCAACAAGATGAAGAAGGAACCAAACTCTTGTGCGGTGAGGCGCTCGCCATCAACAACAGCATTCATCATGATGGATGCAATGTCATTGCCTGGATTCTTCAAACGCTCTTCACCAAGTGCAAGTGCATAGGAGAAGATTTCTCCACCGACACGTACGAGGTCTTCGAATGTCCCGACGTACTCAGGGTCGCCCACACCAAGGATGGTGTTTGTCCAGTTGAAGATCATCTCTTCGTCGGACTCGGGGATGCCCATCATGTCGCAGATGATTTGCAATGGCATGAGTGCAGCTACCTCGCGAACAAAGTCGCACTCACGATTAGGGAATCGCTCGAACATGCGGTCAATCACTGAAGCAGAACGAACACGAACAGACTCTTCGAGCGCAGTGATTTCCTTCGGTGTGAATCCCTTCGAGACGATGGAGCGTAAACGGAAATGCTTTGGGTCATCCATGTTGATCATGGAGCCGAAGAATTCGTTGATCTCGACGGGCAAGTCACCGATGTTCGAGCCTGCACCACTCTTAAACAAGTTTGCGTTACGGCTGACATGCCAGATGTCGTCGTGGCGAACGAGTGCGCGGTAACCAGGGCCGGGAGGAATAGGGGAGTTCTCGACCATTCGCTCTTCGAAAAAGTGAAACGGTGATTCCTCGCGCAGAGTCTTGAATGCGCCAAAGCGCCAGTCACGTGGTTGTGTCCAGAACTCGGGGTCCGAGAGGTCAATGTCGGCGAGGGGTACAACAGGAAGATTCATGAAGGCAGATTAGGGGAAGGTACGGTCATTCACATGGCTGAGTTCACCTTCTTCGTCGATGCTGATTTGTACATGATGAATGGTGGCGAATTAGCCGCCACGGAAGAGGACCTGCACGAGATGGGTGTCTGGGGCGTTGACATTCCCAAGGAATACGGGATGGACCTCGGAGACCGAGTTCCGGTGCGGGTGAGTGGCACGTCGGCAGGGATTCGCTTCTATTCCAAACTGCTCGGCATGAAAGACACCATACAGTTGGAGGAAATGGACCGTGTTTTGGCAGCTGCAGAGGTGAAAGAAGCATCCTCGGAGGAGTGATTTTCTCTGATTCTTGGTTAATGTCGGTGAGTCGGTTCCGACCAGCGGACCACCAAACAGGGAGTCATTAATGCCCGAAGCAGTAATCGTTGCAACATCTCGTAGCCCAATTGGCCGTGCCAACAAGGGTTCGCTCAAGGACCTTCGTCCTGACGACATGGCAGCACAGATCGTCAAGGCTCTCATGGCCAAAGTTCCTCAGGTGAAGGCCGACGATGTCGAAGACCTCATCATGGGAATTGGTCAGCCTGCCGGTGAAGGTGGATTCAACATCGGTCGTATGGTCGCCATCTTGGCTGGCCTTGACAATGTTCCTGGCGTCACCGTCAACCGTTACTGCTCATCTTCATTGCAGACAATTCGCATGGCAGCACACGCCATTCGCGCCGGAGAAGGCGATTGCTTTATCGCAGCCGGTGTTGAGGCAGTGAGCCGTTACGCATCAGGTGCATCCGACTCCGCTCCCAACGCAATCTTCAAAGAAGCCGGTGCGCGTACACGTGCTCGCTCCGAAGGCGGAGCAGAAATTTGGGCACCTCCAGCAGGTCTTCCTGACGCATACATCGCAATGGGCCAGACCGCAGAGAACGTGGTGCAGCTCGAAGGTGTTTCACGTGAAGACATGGACCACTTCGGTGTCCGCTCACACAACCTCGCAGTGCAGCATCAGGAGAACGGTTTCTTCGAGCGCGAGATCACACCACTCGTTCTTCCAGATGGCACCGTCGTTTCCAAGGACGACGGCCCACGTGCCGGCACCACATATGAAGCAACATCGCAGTTGAAGCCTGTGTTCCGCCCTGACGGTTCCGTCACCGCCGGCAACGCATGCCCACTCAACGACGGTGCAGCAGCAGTCATGGTCATGTCCGACACCAAGGCAAAGCAGTTGGGTCTCACCCCACTCGCACGCATCGTGTCCTCGGGCGTTTCTGGCCTCAACCCAGAAATCATGGGCCTTGGTCCAATCGAAGCATGTCGCCAGGCTCTCAAGCGTGCCGGCATGACCATCGATCAGATCGACCTTGTTGAAATCAACGAAGCATTTGCTGCACAGGTTCTTCCTTCGGCAAAGCACCTCGGCATCCCAATGGACAAGCTCAACATCCACGGTGGTGGCATTGCGCTTGGTCACCCATTCGGTATGACCGGTGCTCGCATCATGACAACCCTCATCAACGGTCTTCAGTGGGAAGACAAGACCTTCGGCATGGAGTCCATGTGCGTCGGTGGTGGCCAGGGTATGGCAATGATCGTTGAGCGCTTGAGCTAATCAAGCCTGAACAATTGAAGTGCAACGACTAGTTCGTTGCAGATCGCGAGTCGGCGGTGGTTCTCAACATGAGGGCCACCGCCGTTCCGCTTATCACCATCAAAACCGCGGCGAAAGTAAACGTTGCCTCTGGGCCGTGTGAGCCGTAAATGATGGGAGCGATGAGCGACATGATGGAACCTGCGATGAGGTCACCGGTTCCGTTAAGACCTTGCGCAGCGCTGGCACGACCATGAGGCGCCACTTGTGCCATCAGTGATTGCGTTGCAGGAATGGAGAGCGATCCGATGACGCCTTCCACCATGGAGAAGCTGACGAGAAGAATCGCACTAGGCAAGAAGCCGTACAGCATGACGAGTGGTGCCGTCATGAAAATGCCGATGACTGTCATCTTCGCTGCACCGGTCTTGTCGGCAAGGCGGCCACCCTTTGCGCCCAAGAAAATAAAGGGGACGGTGTAGAGCAAGAACGTCATGCCCACCATGAAGTTATTTCCACCGCGATCGGTGATGTAGCGGTCCCACAGTGCGTCGTAGATGCCAACAGGAATGAAGAGAGTGAGCGAGGCAAGTGCTGCTGCGCGAATGGGGCGGTACTTCAACAGTTCAATGCTGAGTCGCTTTGATTCCTCTGTGGAAGGAAGTGATGGCAATTCCTTTGGAAGAACAACAACGAATGCAACGAGTGCAAAGAGTCCAAAAATAAGGAATGCACCGCGCAAACCAAACGGTGCAATCAGTGTTGCGCCGATGAGTGGGCCGCCGGTGAAGCCAGCAAGTTCAATGCCACGCAAACGCCCGAGACGTTCAGCCGCACGTGTCTTGTCGATGTTTGCTGCGATTGCTTTTACGGCAGGACCACTTGTGCCGAGAGCGGCACCAGAGATAGCGCGTGCAATCACAAACATCCACAGTGAGTTGCCGAATGCAAAGAGTGTGGAGCCAATGGAGGCAAGCACTAATGCTGCGAGAACAAGTTTCTTTGGCTTGCCACGGTCTGCAAATGGTGCAACAAACAAAGAGACAAGAAGTGATGCCATGAAACCGGCAGCTGCAATAAAACCAAGACCTGAATCACTGAAGTGATACTTGTCTTGCAAGTCGCTGAGAGCGGGGAAGATCATGCTGACTGACATCGGCACGCTGAATCCACAAATCAAAAGTGGACCGATACCCATCGTGAACTTGGCGAAACCACGTTCATTGGTTGGCGTTGTCATTATTTACCTTCCGAGGCAGCGAAGAACTTCATCGTTGAATGCGGGCCAATATTGCATGCCCCATTCGTCGAATTCGCGTTCTGCAATCATGACGCATGCCGCATCGGCGACGGGGTCAATCCACATGAACGTGCCAATGCCGCCGAAGTGGCCAAACGTTGATGAGGAGTTGCGAGCACTCGTCCAGTGCGGTGTCTTGTGTCCGCGAATCTCAAATCCCAAACCCCATGGGCACGGATCAAATGATCCAAGACCCGGAACAACGCCAGCGAGTTCAGGGAACACGGGCATGATTGCTTCCATGTAGGTCTCATGCGCGATGAGTGTGGGGGAGCGCAACTCATTCACGAATTGCACGAGGTCGTGTGCGGTGGAGTGCACATCTTTTGCACACGAACCTTCAAGCGCACTGTGGTGCATTCCCAGCGGCGCGAAGATGGCATCGTCGAGATATTCCACAAAGGCAATGCCGGTGCTGTGTTCTACGTGTTGCGCCAGCATGTCGAATCCGGTGTTGCTGTAGATGCGCTTCACTCCCGGCTTGCCCACAGGGGCAGCACCATCAAATGAATAACCGCCCGCATGGGCAAGAAGATGACGCACAGTGCAACCTGTTTGCCCAACAGCATCATCAAGATGAACGCTGCCTTCTTCGACAGCAATCAATACGGCGTATGCACTGAGTGGTTTGCTGAGGCTGGCAATGCGTTGACGGCGATCTATGTCGCCATGAGTTTCGACGCCGCCACTGTGAACAACAGCGATGGACGATTCGGCAACAGGCCATGCATCGGCAAGGCTCCATGCGGAATCAAGAAGCGACATGTTTATCCGTGATTGCGAATGAGTTCGGCAACGCGGAAAGCGAGGTCGAGACCTTGGCGGCCATTCAAACGAGGGTCGCAAATCGTGTGGTAACGATTGTCGAGGTCATCGTTCGTTAGGTCATCGGTACCGCCGGTGCACTCGGTGACATCGTCACCAGTGAGCTCCACATGAATACCGCCTGGCCATGTGCCTTCCGCCTTGTGTGCGCGAACGAATCCGGCGATCTCGGCAACGATGTCTTCGAAGTGACGAGTCTTGCGACCGTTTGGTGCAGTGATGGTGTTGCCATGCATTGGGTCGCATGCCCACACCACGGGGTGGTCGGCTTCTTTGACTGCACGCAAGAGCGGACGTAATGAATCTTCCACCTTGTCTGCACCCATGCGGCTGATGAGCGTCAGGCGACCAGGAATACGTGCTGGGTTGAGTGTTTGGCACAACTCAAGAACCCACTCAGGAGAAGTGGTGGGGCCCACCTTGCAACCAACAGGGTTGCCGACGCCACGCAAGAACTCAATGTGTGCGCCGTCGAGCTGACGTGTGCGCTCACCGATCCAAAGCATGTGTGCGCTGCAGTCGTACCACTGACCGGTGAGGGAGTCCTGACGTGTCAGTGCTTCTTCATAACCAAGGATGAGTGCTTCGTGGCTGGTGTACACATCGACTTCATGCAGTGATGAATCGGACTCGGTGTCCACGCCGCATGCACGCATGAAACGAAGTGCGCGCTCAATCTCATTCGAGAGATCGACGTAACGCTGACCTTCAGGGCTGGATGCAACGAAGTCTTGTGTCCATGCGTTGACGCGATTGAGATCAGCGAAGCCGCCCTTGGTGAATGCGCGTAACAAGTTGAGTGTTGATGAGGACTGGTGATACGCCTGCACTAAACGCTGTGGGTTCGGAATGCGAGCTTCTGCAGTAAATGCTGCATCGTTCACGATGTGGCCACGGAATGATGGCAACTCAACGTCGCCAATCTTTTCTGTGCCAGAAGAGCGAGGCTTTGCGAACTGACCAGCCATGCGGCCGATCTTCACAACAGGAACACCCATGGAATAGGTGAGCACGATTGCCATCTGCAAGATGACGCGCAACTTTTCGCGAATGTTGACGGCGTTGAACTCGTCGAAGCTTTCGGCACAGTCGCCTGCTTGCAACAAGAACGCGTTACCGGCGGCTACTTGGCCAAGCGATGCCTGCAGCGAACGAGCCTCACCTGCGAACACGAGGGGAGGAAAGGCAGCGACCTGTGCGAGCGCTGTTTCGAGAGTGCCATTGGTTGGCCAGTCGGGTTGCTGCTGTGCGGGGAATGCCTGCCAGGAATCGGGGGTCCAACTACGTGCCATAAGAGGTACAGCCTTGCGCTTAAAGGGGGGTAAACGCAACGCCTATTTCCCGATGGTGGGAAATAGGCGTTGAGAACGGGAAGTCTGAATGAAATCAGACAGCGAGGATGCGCTCGGCGTCGTCGCGCAGTCCTTCAACTGCACGGCTGACCAAGCGGCGGGCTGCCTCGGCGGTCACGCCGAGATCTTCGCCCACTTCGCGGAAGCTCTTGCGCTCACCGTCGAGAAGACCGAAACGGGCTTCCACGGCGTAGCGAGCACGGTCGTCGAGAGTTCCGAGGAGCTCGTCGAGCAACTCGGTGTCGACCAATGCCATGACTGCATCTTCTGGCGTGCCCTGGCCATTGTCCATGAGGTCGCCCAATGTTGCGTCGCCATCGTCGCCCACGGTCTTGTCGAGAGAGACAGGAGTGGTGAGGCGGTGAAGTTCTGCGTTACCTGCATCGAGGGTCTCGCCATCTCCGGATGCCTGGCGAAGTGCTGCACGCAAGCTTGCGGAGCGGTCACCAGGAATACGGATGAGACTGGCCTTCTGGTCAAGCGCACGGCCGATGGCCTGGCGGATCCAGAACGTTGCATAGGTGGAGAACTTGAATCCACGGCGCCAGTCGAACTTGTCGACGGCGTGCTCGAGACCCAGGTTGCCTTCTTGGATGAGGTCCAAGAGGTCCATGCCCTGTGGCAATGGGTAACGGCGAGCGATGGAGACCACCAAACGAAGGTTGGAACGGATGAAGCGGTCCTTTGCGGTGGCTGCATTGCGCAGGTCACGACGAAGGGCTGCTCCGCGCTCGCCAGCTTCTAACTTCTGTGCTGCTTCGCGGCCAGCTTCGATTGCTTTTGACAATTCGCGCTCGTCCTCGGCTGTGAGGAGGGCAACTTTGCCGATGTCATTGAGATAAAGACCAATTGAGTCATTCATGATGCAGTGTTCAACCGTGTGTTCGTAGGGCTTGTTCCCATGTGTTCCGTGGCAACGGGCACATAGGTCCGGCAAGGAGGGGGCTCCATGTCGGGGGGATTTGAGACAATAACAGAGCCTGAGGGTCTTGGCTAGGGGCAATTTGGAGATTTTGTTTTCTGCAGGTAGAAGCGTGCCCCTGCCACTTACAATCGCTACGTGCCGAACCCCTCCCCTCAGCGTTTGGGCCTCCTCGGAGGCACCTTCGACCCACCACATCGTGGGCATCTCTCTGCGGCGATTGCGGTGCGCGATGCATTGGGTCTCGACCGGGTGGATTTCCTCATTGCGAATGATCCGTGGCAGAAGGTGGGCGAGCGCAACGTGACCCCGGCACCCGCGCGAGTCGAGATGGTGCATGCACTTGTCGATGGCATCGACGGCATCGGTGTTGACGAGCGTGAAGTACGACGTGGTGGGCTGACTTACACCGTTGAAACTTTGGAAGAGATCGCACGCGAGATGCCTGGGACAGATGTCTTTCTCATTGTTGGACAAGACACTGCAGACCGAATTCATACATGGCATCGCCACGAGGAGGTGCTTGCGCTCTCTACGCTCGTCGTAGTGAATCGCGATCAGAAGGCCCAGCAAGTGCCAACTTCCTTGGTCAATGCTCGCGTGCAGTTTGTCTCAATGCCGTTGGTTGATGTCTCCAGCACTGCAGTGCGAGCAGCCGTGGCTGCAGGTGAGGACATCACCTCAATGACTTCTGCTGCAGTGTCGTGTCTCGTGAAGTCTCACGGTTTGTATGGAGCAACGGCATGACCGCTATTCCAGCGCGTCGTCGTCGACGCCTTGTTGCTGCGGTGACGTCATCGGTGCTCACTGTTGTGGCGTTGCCTGGTGGCTTGGTGCTGGGTGCGAACTCACTGTTGCATGAGACCGGCGGCAACAAAGTCACGAGTGAGGCAACTGCTGTCATCCCTGAGACTCCCGTTGAGTTGTTGGTCATTACGAATGCACGCAAAGAAGTCGCATCTCTTGCATTGATCGCAATTGCTCCAGGAAATCGTGGCGGCACCATTGTTTCGTTGCCCGCAGGCGCAGGTGCAGACGTTGCAAAAGATGTTGCGCCGCGCCGCATTTCTGACATGTATTCAGTCGGTGGTCTCGATGCCGTGCGTACAGATGTTGAGAACTTGTTGAATATCACCATTGCGACTGCTGATGATGTTTCTGAAACTGAACTTGCTGCAGCACTTGCGCCAGTGGGAAGTCAGTCCGTGACATTGCCGCAACCAGTTGTTGATGCAGCGGTTGGCGGGGCACCTACCACCGTGTTGCAGGCTGGTTCGATCACCGTGTCGCCAATGCAGATTGCTGCTGGTCTTGCCGCTACGCAAGCCGGCACAGCGGAAGCAACTCGATTGCCACAAGTGAAGGCACTGTGGACAGCAGTGGCTCATGCAGGCCTTGCGGCAGCAAACACTGCAACAACGATTGAAGAAAAAGCAGCAGCGACTCCGACGACCACCGATGAATTTATTACGTCGCTATTGGCTGGTCGCGTTGATGTGTGGCAATTCGGCGCAACATTGTTGAATGACGCGACTCGTAACCCAGGCGCCATTGATATGTATTCCATCGATGGTGGAGAAGTGTTGACAGTGATGGCCAGCGTGGCACCGTCAGCGATACGTGTGACTTCCACAAATATCTCGGTGATGATTGACCTGCCGTTCAACAGCATGGCGTATGCACGTGAAGCAGTGACTCGTCTTGCATTCATGGGTGCCAACGTTGTTTTGCTTCGCCAGACCACCGACGTACCTGCAGAACACAGCGTCGTGTATTTCAACGATGCGATTGCACGTACAGAAGCAGAGAACTACACCGGTCTTCTCGGACCACTGGAATATGTGGAATCAAAGGAAGTCATCGACGGTGTGAACCTTCGCATTGTGCTGGGAAACGACTTTGCTGCGGTGCTTGGTGCGGGAATCGGCGCAACCACGACTACGGTGACAAAGTGACTAACGCGCCTGACCAGACAGACTCTCTCGAACTCGCCCAACTTGTGGCACGCATTCTCGATGAGAAGAAGGGCGAAGAGATTCTCATCTTGCCCGTGGGTGATGTCGTCGGAATCACCGAGTACTTCGTTGTCGCCACGGCTTCGAACCCCCGTCTCGCCGGCGCATTGAACGATGCCGTGTTGGGTGATGTGCGGGAGCTGACTGGTCGTGGACCATTGCGTTCCGAAGGTCACCGCGAGAAGAGCTGGATCTTGGTGGACTATGGCGACGTGGTCGTGCACATCTTCGTGGAAGAGTCACGGCGTTTCTATGAAATTGAGCGACTCTACAAGGACATCGTCCCCGTTTCTTGGTGAGACAAGGCCCTTGCTTGGTAAGGTAATGGCTTCACAAACCTAGACAGGCTTGCTTTTCTAGGGGCTGTAGCTCAGTTGGCAGAGCGCTTGCATGGCATGCAAGAGGTCAGGGGTTCAATTCCCCTCAGCTCCACCAAATGTTTCGGAGTGGAATCCCATTCACTGGCGCTGGTGGGATTTGTGATGTTTCTCAAGTAGGGCTTTGCTTGGCATCTCCTGCGGTTGTGCAGGAAGATTCAGCAGAGGCTTGAGATGTAGTTGTTTATAGCCAGCGGAATTCCTGATGGATGCATCCAAGTGAACTATGTAGGAACTGTCGATTGTTAAAAGTCCGCGGTCGAACAGGTTATGAATATCTGCGCGGAGAAGTAAACCGTTAGAGATTGCATGTTGTCCGCCACTGCCAACAGCGGAAATGTGTGCGGCTTGTAGAGCATCGCGAACATTGCATCCGGTCACTGCACACATGTTCTTGTAAGCGAGCATCAACGCCAAACGAAATGCCGGTTGACCTTGTCTTTGTTCTACCTCGATCGTTTTGAAACGGATCTTGGGAATTGGCTTTTGCTTTCGAAATGGCATCTGAGAGTTCATCCACTTATTCACTACCTTCATGGTTTCGTCATTCATCTCACGGACCGAAACTGGAGCAACCTGGTTGTGCATGTGAAAATAGATTGGGGAGCGAAGGAGTGTTTCGGTCAATTTCCAGTCCCAGTCAATGAAGATTGCTGGCCGACCAAACTTCTCTTTTCTGTGTGCTCTATCTCGAACTCGACCAACTGCCATGATTGCCCCAACTGGTTGTGCGAAATGAACCCAGATGAAGTCACCTTTCTCAAGTTGTGCGGCACAACTTGAGATTCCCCATTCAGCTGCACTTCCGTCTGAAAAGCAATCAAGGAAGCCCTCTACCGAAGTCGGGTGTCGAATGCCTCGTTCATCCTCCAGCCAATAACCTTGCTTGGCCTTCGGGTTAAGCGGATACATATAGTGACGTGGATTTTTGGCCATGGAATAACAATAAGACCTCAAAATCTTTAGTCGGTTATTTGAACAAATAGCTGCTGTTATATTCATCAAATGAGCAACGAAGAAATGCCTCCTCCACCGCCTCCTGGATTTGTCGGCACACAATTGGTTGAGACGAAGCATCCGTGGTATTTCAAGAACGGAGCTGTTGTAGTGGGCCTCTTGCTTGGAATTTGGCCTGGACTCGTGTTGTTGGCGGTTAGACCACCTCGTTCAAGGAGGAAAACGATCATTTCAATCTCTGCAGTAGTTCTTCTGCTGATTGTTTCTTCATTGGGCAACAGTGGCAACAAGAATTCTGCAGCCTCTGGCGATTCTGTTGAGACAACCACTTCAACGACAGTTGCACTGCAGTCCTATAAGGAATTTCTCAAGCCTGGGACAGATCTGGCATCAGTTTGGAATCCAGTATGCGGAAAACTTAAAAACTTGTTTGCATCGAGTAATTCAAAATTCGATTCACTAATCAAGATCGGAAATAAGTACGAGAACGACCCTTATGGTGCTTCGGATTTGCTTTCCAAGAATTCTTGGTGGAACGAGGCCGCTCCATTATTGGATGCAACCAATACTGAGATGGCATCGGAAATAGCTGTAATTATTAATTCATTCTTGACTGACGAAGGATTCAAAATTGCAACTTCCTCTCGCGGCGCCGAATTCAATCAGGTAATTGCAAATGATGCAGAACTTGCGTGTGGAGTTCGTGAATTAATTCAGACTGTCGAGGCTAAAGCCGAGACACTTCAGTCCCTACGAATCAATATCCGGCTTGCAGCAAGTCAAGTCCCGTGGTATCCAAAGGGATATTCAGAATATGAATCTGGTGTTGCATGGAAATGGTTGAATAGCGGACAGATCTCCTGCAGTTATTCGAGCAGTTCTTGTTGGGGCATGAACGTGATAAGTCAGACTGGATGTAACAGCCTCTATGTTGAAATCAATATTTTGGATTCAGCAGGCAACAACATCGGATTCACAAACGACACGACCTCAGGATTGCGGCCAGGACAGACAGCAAAACTCATCTTTGACTCATTTGAGGATGCGGCATCAAGAGCTCAACTTTCAAAAATAAGTTGTTATTGAACTTTTTATAAGGGGCTGTGAAACTTCACCTTCCAGAAACGGGGTGAAGTACGCTTACCAAATGCCGTCGGTTGCCATAGTGATGAGGACCTACGAGCGTCCCGTGCTGTTGGCTCGCGCTATCGCCAGCGTCCAAAATCAGACATTTTCTGATTGGGAACTGATCATCGTGAACAACGGTGGCGACCCCGTCGGAGTCGAAAACGTAGTGTCCGTTGCTCGTAGCACCACCGGTTCATCTGCCATCACTGTTTTGCATCTGCCTGAACGTGTGGGCATGGAAGTAGCGTCGAACGAGGGTCTTCGCGCAACAACCTCGCAATACTTTGCGATTCACGACGATGATGATTCGTGGCGGCCCACCTTCTTGGAAACTGCGGTGCGTGAGTTTGCTTCCCAGCCTGCAACCGCTGCCGTACTCACCGGCGTGACTCGCATTCATGAAACGTTCAAGGGCGGCAAGGTCTGGCCCGAGAAGCATGAGAACTTCCCGTTAGATGATTCCCGTCTCACGTATGACCGCTTGATTGGTGGAAACACATTCCCGCCAATTGCTGCACTGTTCCGTCGTTCAGTTCTTGATGCGGTTGGGTACTTCGATTCATCGTTACCGGTTTTGGGCGACTGGGAATTCAACTTGCGCGCCGTACGTGATGGCGGCTTTGTTTTCCTGCCTGAACGATTGGCGAATTATCACACACGCACGCCAGAGAGCGATCGTGCGGCTGGCAACAGCATCACTGTGGGCGAAGACTTGCATCTCCGTGTGAAAAAGGAACTGCAGGAACGCTGGGATACCGAGATGGAATCTGACGGCGTCAGCAAAGGACAACGCTCGCGTGAGGTGGAAGCTGAAGTTGCAGCTGCTGAAGCACGGTTGCAAGCAGAAATTGCTGCAGCACAACGTGCAGACTCACAAGGTCGCACACTTCGTCGTATTACGCGTGCAGTACGTCATCCGAAGCGAACAGTTCGAGCAGTGGTGCGCATGGTGCGACCAACGGCGAAGTGGTGAATATGTCGGCTGCGGAAGTTCTGGATGCACATCCTGGTGTCACGGTGCTCACTGTCGATTTCTTTGACACGATGGTGACGCGCACGGTGGCGCAGCCCACGCACGTGTTTGCGGTGATGGAG
Organism: uncultured Actinomycetes bacterium; assembly: GCA_937927625.1. Classification (GTDB taxonomy): domain Bacteria; phylum Actinomycetota; class Acidimicrobiia; order Acidimicrobiales; family Ilumatobacteraceae; genus UBA2093. The sequence goes on from CALBSD010000011.1 coordinate 20,133, forward strand.
AAATCCTTGGTGCAGGAGCATGGCTCTCGTTGGAAGGGTGTCGCCTTTGAGCGAGTGCAAGCAGAGCACCGTGCGCGTGTAAAAGCTGCACAAACTGATTCGCTTCGAGACATCACCATTGAAGAGATTGCGGCGGAACTTGCAGTTGCTTTGGATTTGAGCCTCGCCGAACAATCCATCGTGATTGCAACCGAGAAGGCAACGGAGGCTTCACTTGCGAAGGCAGTGCCTGCTGGTGCTGCAATCATCGCGGAAGCGCAAGCACGCGGACTTCGTGTGTTGATTGTGAGTGATAACTACATGCCTGCGTCGCAACTGGTGAACATGGCGCATGCGGCCGGATACAGCTGGGTTACCGCAGCAGATGTTCTTGTGAGTTGCGAACATGGTGGTTTCAAACACAACGGAGTTTTGTGGAAGAAGGTTCTGGAAGTAGTCGGAGTTCCTGCCTCACAGATCTTGCACATTGGTGATGACAATGAAGCTGATGATGTTCAGCCGTCAAAGGTAGGTATCGCCACATATATCGATGCTCGGATGCGCCACTCGCATCGCGACATGCACAACACCAATCCTGATGTGTTGTCTTTGTCTCGTATTGAAGCGACACAGCGCGATGCAATGTATGAGTCAGGCTGGGATACGGCCGCTGCATTAGGTGATGGGCTTGTTGGCATGGTGGTTGCTGCGCAAGTTGCCGATGTCATGAACGTGGTGAAAAAGCGAGAGGTTGCCGGCATTCACTTTGCTGCTCGCGACGGGTGGTTGGCACATCATGTGTGGAACAAGCTGCGCGATGGCGGTGCTGCATTGCCGTCGGCTTCTTACACCGCATTCTCACGGTCTGTGATTTGGCGTTCATCTCTCACTGAACTCACAACGGAAAATGTCGGCCGATTCATTGGCGAAGATGAAGTCTTAACAATTGCACGTCTTGAACGACGTGTCGGTTGTTTGCTGAGTTCTTTGTATCGCCCTGATGAAGAGATTGACGCTCAGGCGTCTCGTGCGGTGTTGTTGGAAAACGACAAGCAGGTCGTGGCGGCATCCCAGCAGTTGCGCTCGCGAGTGCTTGGCTACTTCGAGAAGCAAGGGTTGTTGACGCCAGGTCATCACATTGTGGTGGACCTTGGTTGGACGGGTTCGACGATTGCCGACATGGCTGATCTCATCACCGAAGCAACAAACGGTACAACGACAATTGAGGCGCGACTGACCGGCATGTACTGGGATGCGACGCCGAATCGCATGCGCGTCTCTATGCATGGCTATGCAATGACGGAATTCGAATCTTTAGATAACAACTTGCGTCTTCTCGGCGTCATCAAATTGCTGGAAGCACTAGTGACGGCACCGCATGGTTCCGTCGTTGACTTTGATGATGCATCGCAGAACTTCCAGCCCATCTATGTGGAGACAGCGCCAGAGTTGTTTGCGTATGAAAAGTTGATGGGTCACATTGGTGAAGCAGCAATTGCATCGGCATTTGCGCTGTTGCAGGGCACGCATGCATCGGGCGTGACTGCCGCAGACATCACTGCTACCGCACTATGGGCCGCAATCTTGCAAGTAGGGCAGTCACCACGCCGTGATGAAGTGGAAGCACTTTCAATTGTTCGCCATGTGACTTCCATTGACCACGAAGGTGATGGCACGCCACTTGTTGCCTCGCCGCCGTCGTCACCAAAGTCATTCCCTCAAGGTCAACTACCCGACTTGTACAATACGCTCATCCACGGGCATTGGTTGCAAGGTTCACTGCGCTCGTGGGCGTATACCGATGACACGCGATGGATCGCAGATGAAATCGGTAATCGCTGGCCGTTCATGAAATCACAATGGGTTGCTTCGCAGTTAGCGTGACGCCGTGATTATCGACATCCAGTTGAACCAGGGTGCTGGTCCGTGGTCTGCATTGCGCGAGGCAGCAATAGCCGCTGAAGAAACCGGCTATTCCACATTGTGGAACCTGGATCATTTTTCCGGCGACATGTTCGGCGCCGAGTCAATGCTGGAGTGCTTCACCTGCATCACTGCGTGGGCGGGAGTAACGAACACGATTGGTCTTGGCACATTGGTCACGAATGTGATGAATCGTGAGCCTGGATTGTTGGCCAACATCGTCTCGTCAGTACAACAAATTGCTGGAGACAGATTCACATTGGGCATCGGAGCAGGCACCGCACCAAACAGCCCATGGAGTGGGGAACAGCAAGCCCTGAACTTCCCACTATTGCCCACAATGGCACAACGTCATGCGCGTTTGGCTGAAGTCGTGGACATCATGCGCAGCATCTGGTCGGACAATCGACATGACTCGTTTGCGGGGTTTCCACGCCCTGTCTCCTCACCTCGCATCATCGCCGGCACGAACAGCATTGCGTTGGCTCGTCTCGCGGGCGAGCGACTTGACGGTGTGAACACCAGATTTAATCATCCACAACGCGGAGAGTTCATTGCTGCTGCTCGTGAAGCGAGCGGAAACCGCGAAGATTTCGACGCATCAGTGTGGGCGCCTTTCAATGCAGAGTTTGCTGACCCTGATCATGAATTCCACAAAGAACTGGAATCCGAGGGCGTTACCCGATTGATTTTATTTATGGGTAGCAGTGTCGAGATTGACAAAATCACTTCGGTTGCTCGCTACCTCAGATAGCGACTGCATTATTTCGCAATTCCGAAGATGGGTTCGTTGTTTGCAACGCGCCACTTCCACGCTTTCATCAGCATGAAGATGAAGATGGGAACTGTGACGAAGTTCTGCGCGCTGATCATCAGGTCGCTGACGACGAATCCATATGCCAACCACGATGAGCAACTAATGACTGTCATCCCGTAACTCGCCAAAGAAATTCCGTGCAAGTTGTCAGTTCGAATGACGTGTACCAGTTGAGGGAAAATTGAACTACCACTGACTGCAATGGCAATAAAACCCACCAGCGCGGCTGGCAATTGCGTGAAACCCAACGGAATAATGATCATCACTGCAATGAGCCGCAGAAGAACTTGTCGTGGAATATGTCCGTGTCGATACACCACCGAGATGATGATGGACTGCGCGATAATGAATGACGTGTTGGAGAACCACACTGCAACGTCACTTTGGATGACGCCGTAACTGAACCACAGCGCTGACCCAACAAGACCATGCATTGATGCAAAAGGTGAAATACCATGCGAGGTGTCATGGCGAACTGCACGCCACACCTGAGGCCATATAAATGCAAAGCTCAACGCGACGCACCAGGCGCCAAAGATTTCTTTCATAACTATCGAATGTGCGAGGGAACGCGACGGACGTAATCAAGGTCCATATGTGGAGACGACATGATGAAATCTGCGGAAGCACGGTTGCATGCAACCGGGATGTTCCAGACGACAGCGATACGAAGAAGTGCTTTGATGTCCGGGTCGTGAGGTTGAGGCTCTAACGGGTCCCAAAAGAACAACAACACGTCAACTTCACCCTCTGAAATGCGAGCACCGATTTGTTGGTCACCCCCAAGAGGTCCACTACGTAAGCGTTCCACAGGAAGACCGATTTTCTCCTGCACTAAACCACCAGTAGTGCCAGTGCCGATAAGCGTGTGGCGAGACAATTCATCGCGATGTCGTCCGACCCACTCCAGGAGCTCATCTTTCATGTTGTCATGCGCCACAAGAGCAATCGTCTTGTGCGGTCCGACGGACATCTCTACTTCGCTCACGGGCATGTCTCTTGTCTAGCCGACACAAGCACCCCGGTGGGGGAACAGCGCAGTAATTACTTGACGACGATGTTGACGGTGCGACCAGGAATGACAATTGTCTTCACTGGCGTCTTACCTTCAAGTGCTGCAATGACATTTTCTTGTGCCATCGCAGCGGCTAAGTGTGCTGCTTCGTCTGCATCAGGCGCAACGCTGATTCGTCCACGTACTTTGCCATTCACTTGTACCGGTACTTCAATGCTGTCTTCAACGAGCAATGCAGGATCGGCCTGTGGGAATGGCACGTACGTGATGGTCTCGGTGTGACCCAACTGCGCCCACAGTTCCTCGGTGAGGTGTGGGCACAACGGCGACAACATCTGAATCAATGGCTCTGCAACAACACGAGGAGTGGAGCCATGAGCGGTGACATGCACTGTGAGTGCATTGTTGAACTCAATCAACTTTGCAATTGCAGTGTTGAAACGCAAACCGGCCATGTCGGATTCCACGCCCACCATGGTGCGATGTAGATGACGCAAGAGTTCTTCTGGCGCTGCATCATCGGTGACAATGGTTTCGCCCGTGTCTTCGTTGACAACATTGCGCCACAAGCGCTGCAGGAAGCGCTGCATGCCGATGACATCACGTGTGTTCCATGGACGGCTGGCATCAAGTGGTCCCATCGCCATTTCATACAAACGGAATGTGTCGGCACCGAACTCGTCATACATCTCGTCCGGAGTCACGATGTTCTTTAGGCTCTTGCCCATCTTGCCGTACTCACGTGAAACGGTTTCGCCGTTCCATGAATACACGCCATTGTTCTCTTCAACCTCGGCTGCAGGCACTGCTTGACCACGTGCATCGCGATATGCGTATGCCTGCACATAACCCTGGTTGTACAAACGATGGAATGGTTCTTCACTGCAGACATGACCAAGGTCGAACAAGACCTTGTGCCAAAAGCGCGCATACAGAAGGTGCAATACGGCATGTTCAACTCCGCCGACGTAGAGGTCAACACCGCCGGTGTGTCCTTCGCCTTGTGGTCCCATCCAGTACTTCTCAACCTCGGGGTCGATGAACGCTTCGGTGTTGGTGGGGTCGAGATAACGCATCTCGTACCAACATGAACCAGCCCACTGCGGCATCACGTTGACCTCGCGACGATACTCACGAGCACCATCACCAAGATCCAATGTCACGGTGGTCCATTCCTTCACACGTGCAAGCGGAGGAACAGGGTCGCTTGTTGCATCATTCGGGTCAAGTGCGGTGGGCTTGAAGTCCGCAAGTTCCGGAAGCAACACAGGAAGTGCACTTTCAGGAACTGCATGTGCATTGCCGAGTTCGTCGTAGACGATGGGGAATGGTTCACCCCAGTAGCGCTGACGTGAGAACAACCAGTCGCGCAAGCGATATGTGGTGGTGGGCTCGCCGACGCCATTCGCTGCAAGCCATTCATTCATGCGTGTCTTTGCTTCAGCAATAGAAGTGAGACCGTTCAAGCTGATGGAGTTATTTGCAGAGTCAATGTATTCGCCGTCGCCGGTGAATGCTTCTGGCCAGGTGCTGCAATCACTGCTTGGCGTAATGCCGTGCTGTTCAAACCATGATGCAGGTGGCATCGCAGTTGCCTTGATGGGCAAGTTGTAGGTGCGTGCAAATTCAAAGTCGCGTTGGTCGCCGCTTGGCACCGCCATGATGGCGCCGGTGCCGTAACCCATGAGTACGTAGTCGGCGATGTAGATCGGTACTTCGCCGCCGCTGACAGGGTTTACTGCCATTGCGCCAGTGAAGACACCTGTCTTTTCTTTTGAATCGTCTTGACGTTCGTCATCAGCTTTTGCTGCAGCTGCTGCGCGGTATGCCTCCACTGCACTCTTCGCATCCGAAGTGGTGATCGCTTCCACCAACGGATGTTCAGGGGAGAGAACAAGGAATGTTGCGCCGAACAAAGTGTCGGGGCGGGTGGTGAACACTTCAATGCCGCCAGCGGGGGAATTGAAAGTGACTCGTGCGCCTTCGCTGCGATTGATCCAGTTGCGTTGCATCATTTTGATGGGCTCTGGCCAATCCAAACGGTCAAGGTCTTCAATGAGGCGATCTGCATACGACGTGATGCGCATCATCCACTGTTTCATGTTGCGCTTGAACACGGGATAGTTGCCGATGTCGCTGCGGCCTTCAGATGTCACTTCTTCGTTGGCGAGGATGGTGCCAAGTCCTGGACACCAGTTCACTGGCGCATCAGTGAGATAGGCCAAGCGGTAGGTGTCGATAAGAACGTGCTTCTCTGATGCAGAGAGCGTCGACCATGTCGAACCATCGGATGGCGTGCGAGTGCCGGCCTCGAATTCTGCGATGAGGTCTTCAATGCGACGCGCGCGACCTTGGTCGACGTCATACCAAGCGCCATGCACTTGCAAGAAGATCCACTGCGTCCACTTGTAGAATGCTTCGTCTGTGGTGCTGACGCTACGGCGAGGGTCGTGACCCAAACCAAGACGACGCAACTGGCGACGCATGTTCGCCACATTCTCTTCGGTGTTAATGCGAGGGTGAACGCCCGTAGTGATGGCGTGTTGTTCCGCAGGAAGTCCAAAGCTGTCGTATCCGAGAGCGTGAAGAACGTTGTAGCCCTTCATGCGCTTGAAACGTGCAAACACATCGGTGCCGATGTAGCCAAGGGGGTGACCAACGTGAAGGCCAGCACCCGATGGGTAGGGGAACATGTCAAGGACAAAGAGCTTCTCGCGGCCAGCGACCTTCTCGGGCTCGGCCATGGGGCCAGCGGGGTTGGGGGCGTTATAAGTGCCCTCGCGTTCCCAGGTGTCCTGCCAGCGGGACTCAATACCGGCCGCCAGGAGTGCCGAGTATCTAAATGGGGGGAAGTTTGTTGCTCCGGGGGTGGAGGGCGTCGCCGAATCACTCATGGTTGTGCCATCGTATAGGTCGTGTCGAAACAACGCCCAAGGTCAGGTCGCCGTCAACCCAAGGGCGGATCATCCCACGGGTATCCCCGCACGGCTCGGTTGTCCGAGGTGCTGCGCGAGGTGATCGCCGATGAGCTCACCAAAATTGATGACGAGCGCCTCGATCTGGTGACCATCACGGCCATCGACGTGGACCCTGAGATGAACCGCGCGATTGTCTATTTCGACTCCATGTTTGGTGAAGAGGGCGACGAAGGTGTCATCGAAGCAATGCTCGAACACCGCCCACGCATGCAGGCATCCATCAACCGTCAGATGCATGCACGTAAGACACCCATTCTTTCTTTCCGTCCCGACGAAGTGATTCGTGGAGCTGCTCGTATTGAAGAGCTCTTGCGCAAGCAGCCGAACACCACGCCCATCGTCCCTGACGATTCGTCCGACACTGACAGCGAGTAGTTGTGGCGCGGCGTCGTCCGCCCACGGTGCATGGGCTGGTGTTGTTAGACAAGCCAGCAGGCATGACAAGCCACGATGCTGTTTTCAAATTGCGTCGCCACTTTGGTGAAAAGCGCATGGGTCATGCCGGAACACTTGACCCCGATGCCACGGGACTTCTTGTTGTTGGTGTGGGTAATGCAACGCGTTTGATTCGCTTCATGGGCGACATGGACAAGACGTATTCGTGCGAAATTGTTTTTGGTTCCGAGACCGACACGTTGGATGACTCTGGAATCACAACAACGACGTATGAGATGACACCACCCGACTTGGACGATGTACGTCGCATCATCGCGGAGAAGTTTGTGGGCGACATCATGCAGATTCCGCCGATGGTGTCTGCGCTCAAAGTAGATGGTGTGCGATTGCATCAACTCGCGCGCGAGGGCATTGAGATTGAACGTGAACCACGGCCCATCACGGTGTACTCATACGACGTAGAAGCAACGGATAACCCGATGGTGATTCGCGTACGTGTGCGTTGTGGTGGTGGCACGTACATTCGCTCGCTAGGTGCAGACCTCGGTACGGCGCTTGGTGGCGGTGCACATATTCGCACCTTGCGTCGCCACACCACTGGGCCGTATTCGCTGGATGAGTCATGCACGTTGGAAGAACCAGTGATGTTGCCAGTGGGCGAGATGGTGCGTGGCATGCCCACACACGTATTGGACGAACAGGGCATTGATGATGTTCTGTATGGTCGAGTGCGCGAAGCATGGGATGGCGATGGTCCATGGGCTGCAACGAATGCAGATGGCGAATTGATTGCAGTCTTTGAGTTGTGGCGAGATCGCATCGCCAAGCCCACAGTGGTGTTCGGCGGGCGCGGATAGCGTTAGACACCGTGCAACTGGTGACCGACCTCTCAACTTCTCCGTGGCCTGGTCGTCGTGCCGTTGTCACCATCGGCGCCTATGACGGTGTGCATCTTGGTCATCGCACCGTGATCAACCAGGTGAAGCATCGTGCAGCTGAACTGGGCGCACTCAGCGTTGTTGTCACATTCGATGTTCACCCCGCCAGCATCGTGCGCCCTGATGCGGCACCCAAGATGTTGACGAACTCAGCGCAGAAGTTGGAACTCCTGAAAGCCACTGGGGTTGATGCTGTTGTTGTCGTGCCGTTTAGTGCTGCACAGGCAAAAGAAACTCCTGTTGATTTTGTTCAGCGCGTATTGGTTGATGCTTTGCATGTGCAGGCCGTGATTGTGGGAAGCGATTTCCATTTCGGTCATATGCGTCAAGGAAACGTGACGTTGCTGCGTGAGATGGGCGAGCGTCATGACTTCACCTGTGAACCAGTTGTTCTTGTCCCTCGCGCCGATGGCATTGATGAGCCAGTGAGTTCCACCGCAATTCGTCGTGCACTCGCCGGCGGAGAAATTGATATCGCCACACGGATGTTGGGACGTGCGCATGAAATTCGCGGCACCGTGATGTCGGGCGATCAGCGTGGACGCACGATTGGTTTCCCCACCGCAAACGTGCAAGTGGCCGCGGGTACGTGCATGCCATCAGATGGTGTGTATGCCGGTATCTATCGCCGGCCTGATGGCACGGAATTCACCTGCGCCATCAACTTGGGTCGTCGCCCCACGTTCTACACCGATCAGGGATACTCGCTTCTTGAGGCGTACCTTCTTGACTTCAACGGTGATTTGTATGGCGAAGAAGCCTCAGTGCAGTTCCTTGCGTTCTTGCGCAGCGAGAAGCAGTTCGGTGGCATTGACGAACTGAAAGAGCAGTTGATGAAAGACATCGAACATGCTCGCTCCGCAGTACTTGCGCGCCGCGCTCAGTAATTTCTCACCGGCATTGCTGCCGAACGATTACTGAAGAACTTTGTACGCCGTGTTGCGCTGTGCCAGTTGGCGACGCAGTGGCGCAATGATTTCTCCGAAGCGACCTTCAGTCATTGCTTGACCATGGTTGGCACCTGCAGCACGAGAGATGTTCTCGTCCATGAGTGTTCCGCCAAGGTCGTTGCAGCCTGCTTGCAGTAACTGAGCAGCACCAGATGTACCGATCTTCACCCAGCTGACCTGCACGTTGTCGATGAGGCCGTCATAGAAGATGCGACCAATCGCGTGCATGAGAACTGTTTCGCGGAAGGTGGGACCACGACGTGATTTCTTCTGCAAGTAAATAGGTGATGCCATGTGAACGAACGGCAATGGAATGAACTCGGTGAATCCACCAGTTTCTTTCTGCAGTTCGCGCGTTGCAACCATGTGGCGTGCCCAGGAGATGGGGTGTTCCACACTGCCGTACATGATGGTGATGTTGCTGTGCAGGCCAATGCTGTGCGCTTGGCGATGACATTCCAGCCACTCTTCAGTGTTCACCTTGTCGGAACAGATGATGGCGCGAATCTCGTCATCGAGAATCTCTGCAGCGGTTCCGGGAAGTGAAGCAAGACCTGCATCCTTCAAACGCTGCAGGTACTCACGCAGTGATTCGCCATTGCGATGCGCACCTTCGGTGACTTCCAGTGCAGTGAATCCGTGCACGTGCATGTCGGGCACTGCAGACTTCACGGCCTTTGTGACATCGATGTAATAGTCGCCGTCAAAGTCGGGGTGAATGCCGCCCTGCAACGTCACTTCAGTGGCACCCATTGCGGCTGCTTCCACTGCGCGATCTGCAATGTCGTCGAGAGTGAGCAAGTACGGAGTACCGCGCAAGTTGAGCGAGAGTGGGCCTTTAGAGAAACCACAGAACTTGCACTTGTAGGTGCAGACGTTCGTGTAGTTGATGTTGCGGTTATGAACCCACGTCACGGTGTTGCCCACGGCTTTGAAGCGCAGCTCGTCTGCGTAGTCAGCAATGAGTCCCACTTCAGGTCCGCGTGCACGGAAGAGGTCAACAACTTCTTGCTCGCCCAGCTCTTGTCCGTTGCGATGTCCTTCAATGATCTCTGCAATACGACCACGTGCAAACGGACGTGGATGCGGAATGAGATTCATGGGCTTCACATTGGAGCCTGAGTACCACTGCGTTGACTTGTGGCCAACAAGAACAACTTCTGCGCCGTCGAGAACAACGTCAGCTGCAGTGACCTTTTCTGGCCAGAACGCGCCTGGATCATCGCGACTCATGCCTTCAGCATCAGTGCGGTCCATCACGGTGAAATGAAGAGCAGGGTCAAGCCACTTTTCTGGCTCAAGAACAAACTCGGGGTAAATCGTGAGTCGTGGTGCAAGTGCGAAACCGCGATCTTCAGTGACATCGCGCAAACGATCAAGTGCTGGCCACGGACGCTCGGGATTCACATGGTCTGCAGTGACAGGGGAGACGCCGCCCCAGTCGTCGATGCCTGCATCAAGCAACACGCCAAAGTCGTCGGACAGGTTTGGCGGTGCTTGCAAGTGAACAGATGCAGGCAAGATCAAACGAGCAACAGCGATGGACCACAAGTATTCGTCTTCGGGGCATGGCTTTGCTTTGTGCATTGCAGTGCCAGCCTTTGGCAGGAAGTTCTGCACGATGACTTCTTGTACGTTGCCGTACTTTGCGTGTGCAGCAGCAAGAAGTGCAAGTGCATCAATGCGATCACGACGCTCCTCGCCGATACCCACCAAGATGCCCGAAGTAAAAGGAATCGCAAGCTCGCCTGACAAACACAATGTGTCGATGCGGCGTTGTGGTTCTTTGTCGGGTGCACCGCGGTGACACTCGAGGTCATCGCGCAATGACTCCAACATCATTCCTTGTGATGGTGAAACACGGCGCAACATTGCAAGTTCGTCTTCGTACAACGCGCCCGCATTTGCGTGAGGCAGCAAACCGGTTTCATCAAGAACCAATTTGGCCATGTCATGTAGGTAGTGCACAGTGCTGTCGTAGCCGTTGTCGCGCAACCAATCTGCAGCAACGTCGTATCGAAGTTCTGGGCGTTCGCCAAGAGTGAACAACGCTTCGTGGCAACCCATGCGTGCGCCTTGACGGGCAATCGCAAGGATGTCTTCGGCGGTGAGGTATGGCTTCTCTAAACGCGCTGGTGGTTGCGCAAAGGTGCAGTAGCCGCACTTGTCGCGGCACAGCATCGTGAGAGGAATGAACACTTTTGGTGAGAACGTGATGCGCGTGCCGTGCGCAGCGTCGCGCTTGTCGCGTGCGCCCTGCATGAGGTCTTCAAGGGGCGCATGAAGAAGATCGTTGATGAACGATTCATCA
>CALBSD010000012.1 GCA_937927625.1 uncultured Actinomycetes bacterium
ACCTAATTCGTCTTGTCTTACAACCCGTCTTGAGCGAACCCGACTACCCTTATAGATATGGCAACAAACCCCAAGCACACCATCCACGTCGGCGTCTCTGCAGTTGCACTGGTTCTCGGGGGAATCCTCGCTGTAGCAATCGGTGACCCCACCGTGGCACTCGTCTTCTCTGGCGCAGTCTTCAGCGGAATCGGTTACTGGTTGGGCGCAGCAGCCCAGCGCCGTCATGGCTAAGGGCTCTAGTCCCGCCAAGCGCACCAACACAGGTCTCGCGCTTCTCCTCATTACTGCGCTGCTTGGTGCAGGTGCCACTGCCATCTTCGGCAATACCTCCCCCATCCCCTCATCTTCTACTGCCCCGGCAGAGCCACCGATGGAAGAACCCGATGGTGCTTCAGGTTCTCGCCCTGCCGAGACCTCGTATTCATGGTTTGACCACAGCTTCAAAGCCGAGCAGTTCGATTACGAAATGCAGTCACTCTCGTGTGCATCAATTGCAAAGGTGATCACACCGGACCTCTGCAGTGTCGCGGACACTTCCTACGGCAGTTTCATGCTGGTGGGCAGCGAGGGTTATTGGGATCCACAGGAAGAAGACGCCGACGGCATCGTGTGGGTGCCGCTAAATCTCACCGTGTTCACCAAGCGTTCCGATAATGGCATGCCACGTGCTGTCAGCATTCTTGATGGCGTCATCGACAAGCAATACACCGCCAACAAAGCACAAGTTGATGTGTATGCGGCGAATGTTGGTGGTCAAGAGATGCTGGTGATTCATAAGCGTTTGTCAAAGGCCAATGCCGACCCGTACTCCTTCACCGAAGAAGTGCAAGTGATTGCAATGTCGAAGCAAGGTGCGCCAACTGTTGTTGCTACCTATGCAGGTTCTTCATTGCGTGTTGCTGCCAGTGCGAATCTCATTGAGATCTCTTCATTGCGCTACCTCACTTCAGCCCAGAGCAACGAAGACAAATGGTTCACACGCATTGTGTTGGTGCCGAATAATTCCGATGGCATTCGCATGGACGAAACCGTGACCTCTGGCCCTTCCCCTGTGAAGCAAGGTTCCGGCATGAAGTTGCTCGACAGCTACGTGTTCCCCGTGGGCCGCGGCAATATCGACACTCCGGACACCCCAAACAAGTTGTAAGCGCCAGAGGTCCTAGACACCTCATATATAAGTGGCGTCTCAGGGGTACTTCCGCTCCAATACTCATTCCAATGAACTTTCTGTAAACGAACAGTCCAGGACTGGTAGTGGAGCACTACAACCTGCAATTCTGAGTCATGGCCAAGATTCAGCGACTCTTCCCGAACAAGACCAAATTCAGGACCATTCGGCTGATTGTTGGACTTGCCACCCTAATGAGCTCAGTCTCAGTCGTCGTTATGACGCAATCAGCAAGCGCCGTGCTTTCATCGCTTCCCACGTTTGTCAATGCAGATCTCACTACTGGAGTGGAAGCTGCCCCATATGTCTTTGACTACAAAGCCACAGATTCCCAGACATCAACACATCTCTTGACCACCTTTGAAGGCACAGCTGATTACACCGTGAACGGAGGGGCACCTATCTCTTTGACCAGCGGTACACAGTCTCCCGCCATCAACCTTGGTTCAGGCGATTCAATCAGTGATCGAGTCACCAAGATTGTCCTCACTCAACATAACGGCGGCGATGTTGTCTACACACTGCGAATTTTCCGTATGAAACACGCGACCAACTTTGAGTTCCGCGACAGAGACAACACAAACAACACCTACACCTCCACAGCAACCGTCGTCAACGACTTCGAAACCACACAAACCATCAACGTTCCACACACCATGACCGTGCTTGAGTTCAGAATGCAGGGCCCCGGCAAAATTGGATTCTGGAGAGGTGTCCCATACAACATTCCCTCAACAAATTGGGAACCCGTCAACTGGGACGCATGCTGCCTTTTGCACGACGGCGAATACTTCAACCCCACCGGAGCAGTTAATTATTTCCCATTCCGAGACAACGCTGTTCTTGACGGTGTCGGCACAGGCCCATCGATCACCTACAACATGAACGTCATCCGCGCCTACGCATACGGCCAAGGCCCAACAACTACGACTACGACTACGACTACCGTGCCCACAGGGACCACAACGACTGAACCCAGCACCACGACAACAACTGTTGTTTCTGGCGGCGGGTCAGGCAATGGAGGCGGAGGCGGTTCTGGAGGATCGTCTGACTCGACTGTGACCACAGTTGCCCAGGGACAGAGCGACATCGTCACAATCGCCCCTTCGACAAGCACCACCGTTGCAGGAGTGTCGCAAGCAGCTGCATCCACAACGACTTCCACTTCAACCACCACAACTTCGTTGCCGCCAGACGTGATTGCCGGAGGCACCGCAAGCAAACCAGCACCCACAGTTTCTGAAATTGCATTGGGTTCAGCGTCGATGACCGTTGACGGCAAAGAGGTCAAGGTCAACATCACTCGTGTGAATAATCAAGTGGTTGTCTCTGGCGCTGGTGTCACCATGACAATGTCGGTGGTTTCAGTGAACAACGAGCGAGTCCCACTTGACTCCATTGGTGGTTTGCGTTTCGGCAGTGGTGACAAAGTCGTCATGCAGGCCGTTGGACTTGCCCCCGATGAAGAGATCACCCTTTGGGCGTTCTCCACTCCCATCTCATTAGGCACCGTGAAAGCTGATGCCAATGGCAAAATTGCCGGAACATTCAAAATGCCATCGGCACTCGCAAAGGGTGAGCACCGCCTAGTACTTCAAGGTCTCAACAGCGACGGCAAGAAGATTGTTCTTGGCGTGGGCGTGGGGGTCGGCAAGGTCGACAAGAGCTCTTCCCTCTCACGCATTTTGATTGCTGTGCCCATCGCTTTAGCTGTGTTCTTCGGTGTCGTGCTGCCCACGCAGGCACGCCGTCGCCGCCGACGCACCGCTGCTGCCTAACTATCTATTTCCGTCATGCGTGTTTTAAGACGGACGTGTTGGCGCAGATAGCCTGCGAGCATGCCTCAATTGGTTGCTCGTGGTCTCACGCTTGATATTGATCGTCCGCTCATCATGGCGGTCATTAACGCCACGCCCGATTCATTCAGCGATGCAGGCAAGTACTCCACTCTTGAGGCGCGCATGGAACGCACACAAGAAGTGTTGTCCCAGGGTGCAGACATTCTCGACATTGGCGGCCAGTCCGCCATCACTGGTGTTCCCGAGATCTCGGAAGACGAAGAGATTGAGCGCATCAAACCGGTGATTCAGTGGGTGGCCGCGAATACATCGGCCATCATGAGTATTGATACGTATCGCCCGAAGGTTGCTGCTGCGGCGTTAGAAGCTGGCGCGCACATCATCAACGACATCAGTGGTCTTCTGCATCGCGAACTTGCCGATGTTGTTGCGTCATACGGTGCGGGATACATCCTCATGCATAACCGTGGACGGCCAAAGGTGCGCCTCACCGATGCGAACTTGTATGAAGACGTTGTTGCCGATGTTCTCAGCTTCATGGATGAGCGCATGGAGTGGCTGAGCACTGCAGGCGTGTCGCGCCAGCAGTTGATCGTTGACCCAGGCCCCGACTTCGCAAAGACCCCTGCACAAACCGTTGAGGTGTTGCAGAAGATCAACCAATTGTTGGCTTATCGACGCCCTGTGTTGTTCCCTGTTTCCCGCAAGGACTTCATTGGTGCCATTACGGGTCGTCCACCACGCGAACGTTTGGCCGGCACGTTGGCTGCAATTGCTCACACGCTAACTCTCACTCGCAGCGGTATTTATCGCGTGCACGACATTGAAGACGTGCGCAACTTCCTCGATGTGTGGGACGTATTGCAGGGTCATTCAGAGTTGGGCGCAGAAGTGCTCCTCGACCGCGATCTCTGGCGCGCACCCAAGGCCTAGTTCTAGAACTCGAACTCCACCACCACAGGTGCGTGGTCGCTCACATTCCAGATGCCTTCAAAGTCAGCTTCACCGCCGTACACATCAACGCACACACCTGCTAGTTCCGGTGCGATGAAAATGTAGTCAAGGTTCTGCACCGCAGAGCCTTCCCCACCACCGTTGTTGTGTGTCCACATATGACCGCATGGCTCATCTTCAAACGAACAACCACTGCAGTCTTCCAACGGTTCACGCGTATCGGCCGTGTCTTCCACAACGTCAATCATGATTTCGTACAGTTCTTCAGGCATATCGCGTGGCAACAAATTGAAGTCACCAGCAATCACCAAACGTTCGCCACGTGGTGAGTTAATGAGGTCCACCAATTCATTCAGAATGTTGGGCACCGAATGCGCACCACTTCCGATGCTGTTGCCTTCGCCGTCCTGTGTGATGGCATAAACACCAGCAATCGTGAGAACCGTCTCACCGTTCTCCACCACATCAACAATGGTCACGGTGCCGGGCCATGAATGACCAATCACAAACCCACCGTCGCCATCAACGCCGTTGGTGACATCGACCAGCTCCACACCGTTACGGGCAGCAATGACTGTGCCCCACTTGCGTGTCTCGTCAATTCCTTCTGCACGCCACACTGCTGTCCAACCGTCGGGCGCACCCACTTCGGGCATCGTTGCCTCGGTGAACACCATGACATCGGCGTCAATTACATCAGCTGCGAAGTCCCACAACTCTGCTGATGACTTCTTGGGCGCAATCGCCTGCTTGATGTTCCACGTGGCGATCTTCATGCCTGCATTCTTACTACCCACCACCTACAGAAACACCCATTTGAAATAATCAATGACTATGAGCATCACAATTGAAACGGGCGACATTACAAAGGCAACAACAGAGGCCATTGTGAATGCAGCAAACTCAGACCTGCAGCGTGGTGGCGGAGTCTGTGGCGCCATCTTCAGTGCCGTGCAAGCTGCAGGTGGTCGTGAGGCATTTGAGAACCTCACATCTGCGTGCAATGCCATCGGCCATTGCTCTACTGGCGATGCCACTATCACTCCATCTTTCGGACTTGCAGCACCATTCATCATTCACGCCGTCGGACCCATCTGGTCAGGACGTCCACACCCTGTCGATCGTCTTGATGGTGGTCAGAGTACCCATGTGAAGGAACTTGCTTCTACGTATCGCGCCATCTTGCGTGTGTGTCGCGACAACAATCTCACCTCAGTCACTATTCCAGCAATCTCCACGGGCATTTACGGATTTCCAGCTGATCTAGCTGCAGCTATCGCAGTCAAAGTATGTAGCGAAGATGCCGGCGACATAGCTGTCACATTGGTCGGGTACAACACCGACACCACAAACACATTGCGCGATGCCCCCACCGCACAAGCCTCTGCACTTCTCTCCGGGCTGACGTACTAAGGATTTCGGAATGTCTGACACACCCACCTGTCATAGTTGATTCCATGACAACGACGTAACAACGCCAGCTGGTTCGTAAAGGTCTTCCTCTTTCGAATCCAGCCTCACTGGTCTCGCGACTCGGTTTCCTTTCTCCCGAGGCGCGATCAGGGTCCGCTCACCATCCAGGTGAGCGGACCCTTGTTTTTGCGTACCAAGTCACCCACATCAACAACCCCAAATCACAGGAGCAGCCATGAACAACAGCAACAATTTCATCGCCATCATCAACCACGTAATGCGCTTGCACTCGCAGACCTTTGACAAAACCGCATGTTCCGAATGCGGCCAAAGCTGGCCCTGCAAAACCGCCAAATTCGTCTACGACAGCAAAGGCCGTGAGTTTGATCCGCTCACAGACACAGCAGACGCAGTTGATCTGGGCATCGCATTGCGCCACATCGACAACATGTTCAGCTCGCACGGAACCAAAGGCGAACACCTTGTCTCCGCCATGCATGAATTGGCCCTGCAACCAGAGTTGAAAGTCAACGGCGAAATGGCTCCAGAGACCGAATTCCACGTATCGCTTCGACTCAACGAGCGTCATCACTTGTTGTTGTGGCGTGTCGTCTTCGGATATGAAACAACCGTTCACATTCATGCTGCGATTGATACGTCCGAAGGACGCCATTTCTTGTCGGCTCTGCTCACCGACAGCTTTGCGCCGGTGGA
>CALBSD010000013.1 GCA_937927625.1 uncultured Actinomycetes bacterium
GCCTATGTCAGGCGCGTACGACCCCAACGGCCCTCTACGCATTGCGTATCTCACATACCGTGGCAAGCCACATGTGGGTGGGCAGGGCGTGTACACCCGTCATCTCACGAAAGCTCTCGTCGATCTCGGCCATTCGGTTGAAGTCTTCGGTGGTCAGCCCTACCCAGTACTCGATGAGCGCATCGAGCTGCACAAGTTGCCCAGCCTCGACCTCTTTAACGACCAATACCCCGGACGAATTCCTGGCTACTGGGAAATTAAGTCATGGCCCGACTTCGTTGAAGCGATGCGTTTGTTCCGTGGTCAGTTCGCCGAGCCACTGACTTTCAGCAAACGTGTATACGGTGAATTGAAAACGCGTGTCAATGATTTTGACCTCGTTCATGACAATCAGTGTCTTGGTTACGACATCTTGAAGATTGAAAAGATCATTCCGACAATCGTGACGTTGCACCACCCCATCACTCGTGACCGTGAGTTGGAGATGACTCACGCGGCAACACCAAAACGCCGCCGTTCGCTCAAGCGCTGGTATTCCTTTGTTGAGATGCAAGGAAAAGTTGCAAGCCAGATGCCACGTATTGTCGTTGTGAGCGAAAACAGCATCAACGACATCAACAAAGACATGGGCGTTGAACGTGATCGCATGCGTCTTGTTCCCGTCGGTGTTGACCCCGATTTGTTTAAGCCCCTTACAAATGTTGAACGCAAAAAAGGCCAACTGATTACGACCGCATCTGCCGACGTTGCATTGAAGGGTCTCTCCTTCTTACTGGAGGCAATGGCGCAACTGCGCAAAGAACGCGATGTTCGCCTCACCATCATCGGTAAGCCTCGCCCTGGCCACAGCATGGACCTCATTGAATCTCTCGGCCTCAAGCCGCACATTGACTTCGTGTCAGGCGTCAGCGATGAGCGCATTGTTGAGTTGTACGCAGAGGCCGAATTGGCTGTCGTTCCCAGCCTGTACGAAGGTTTCAGCCTTCCAGCGATTGAAGCAATGAGCACAGGTATATGCCTCGTTGCCACCGA
The DNA here is from genome assembly GCA_937927625.1 of uncultured Actinomycetes bacterium. GTDB lineage: Bacteria > Actinomycetota > Acidimicrobiia > Acidimicrobiales > Ilumatobacteraceae > UBA2093. The sequence goes on from CALBSD010000013.1 coordinate 1,033, forward strand.
TGGCGGCGCGCTTCCTGAAGTCACCGGGACCGATGGCGACACTGTTCTGCAATGTCCTGCGGGCAATGCTGATGCACTTGCTGCGGCGATTCGTCGTGGTCTTGACAGTGCAGAACTTCGTGCACGTGTCGGAGAAGCAGGTCGACAGCGCGTGGTTTCGCGATGGAGTTGGAGGCATTGCGCCTCACTCACTGTTGACCAGTACCGCGAAGTTCTCGAGATGCCGCATAACCAAGCCAAATTGCAGAAGCGGGGATAACTCCATGCTCACTATTCGATTCAACAAACTCGGTCTTCGTCCCGGAGACAAGTTCCTTGATGCGGGTGCTGGTTTTGGTCGCCATGCATTCGAAGCAGCACGCCAAGGTGCGACGGTGTACGCACTCGACTGGGCACAAGAAGAAGTTGTTGGTACACGCGCTGTCTTTGGCGGCATGGTGTACGAACGAGAGATTCCACGGGCCAACTTCGGTGGCGTACTTCGCGGAGACGCAACACGCCTTCCATTCGCAGACAACACATTCGATTGTGTTGTGACCTCTGAAGTTCTTGAACACATTCAAGATGACGTCACCGCAATTTCCGAACTGCATCGTGTGTTGAAGCCAGGTGGTTCACTTGGTGTCACTGTGCCCACTTGGTGGCCAGAGAAAATCAACTGGATGTTGTCGGACGAATACCACGCACCAAAGAGTGTTGGTGGCCACGTACGTATCTATTCCGCAACAGAATTGAAAGCCAAACTGCAAGCAGCTGGCCTCGAAGTACGCGACTCACATCATGCCCATGCATTGCACTCGCCGTACTGGTGGTTGAAGTGTGCCGTTGGCCCTCGCAACGAAGATCATCCCCTTGTCGCGAAGTACCGCAAGCTTTTGGAATGGGACATCATTGAAGGTCCAAAGTCAATGCGCATTGCCGAACGCGTTCTGAGCCCCGTACTTGGTAAGAGCTTCATCGTGTACTCCACCAAGCCATTCGTTGCAGGCGCATCAGCATGACCAAGAACATGCCGCACTTGCCGGGCATCCTCACCACGGCTGACCTTGCAAAAACGGCTGATTCCATTGAGGCATTACAGCTCTCTAACGGAATGATTCCTTGGTACCCCAATGGTCATTGCGACCCGTGGAACCATGTTGAAACCGCTATCGCTCTCGACATCATGGGCCGCCACGATGCAGCGTTTGCTGCGTACACATGGCTGGCAAACAATCAGGACGCAACTGGCTGGTGGTTCAACTACTACATGCCTGACGGTTCGATTGAAGATCGCAAGCTTGATACCAATGTGACTGCGTACATTGCTGCAGGCGTCTGGGCACATTGGCTGTGCACACGCGACACCAAGGCTGTTGCATCCTTGTGGCCCACCGTGCGCAAGGCACTCAACTGGGTGATGGACATGCAACGTCACGATGGCACCATCACATGGGCACGCGAAGTTGATGAGAAGCCATGGGATTACTCGTTGCTCACCGGCTGTTCTTCCATTCGTCATGCATTGCACTGCGGTGCGGCATTAGGCGATTTGCTGAATGACCCACAACCACAGTGGACCACCGCTGCCGACGCCATTGACCGTGTCATCAATACCGATCTCACTGCATTCGAATCAAAAGATCGTTGGGCGATGGACTGGTACTACCCCGTTCTCACCGGCGCCATGACTGGTGTTCGCGCAAAGGCGCGCCTTGCCGAAAGCTGGGACAAGTTCGTTCTCGATGACCGTGGTGTGCGTTGCGTGCACGACGAACAATGGGTGACTGCCGCAGAAACAAGTGAGTGCTCGATTGCACATTGCGCAGCAGGTGACCGCGAAACTGCAAGCGAATTGCTGTTGTGGACAATGCCTCATCGTCGCGAAGACGGCGCCTATTGGACTGGCATTGTGTATCCGTCGGACCCCGACAAGACAATGGTGCACTTCCCTGCCGATGAATACAGCGCGTACACAGCAGCTGCCATCATCATGGCCGCGGATGCAATCAGTTGCGGTTCACCTGCATCTTCACTGTTCACAAAGCCAATGGCGCGCAAGAACGCGCACCTTCAAGTTCCTTCGCTTTAAATGAAAATGGCTGGGGTTTCCCCCAGCCACTATTCAATTCATTTCTCTGCTCATCAGCAGAACACTCAGTTAGAAGCTGTGCGTGAAACTTCAGTTACTTTGCAGACTGCACCAGCTGGAATGTCTGAAACTGGAAGACCTTCTTCAGTTGTTGATTGGCCTGGCTGCAATGAGTTAATTATGGCCATCGAGTCGTCATACTTAGTTGAACCATCCGCTGATTCAAAAGTGACTGTAATGATGTAGTCCGATGCCTTCGAAGAGTTGTTCTTCACCGTGATGGATGGATATGAGAAGCCAATTGAGTCTGGACTACCACAGCTGAAATCAACGATATCAGCGCTCGCATCCTTTGAACCAAAACCAGTTGAAATCGTGTCTCCTGTAGAACCGGAAGTATCCGATGGTGAAGCAGTTGAGTCTGAATTTGAATTAGACGTAGTTGTTCCACCACTGCCAGCAGCGGAGGCTGCGACAATCACTACAACAGCTCCAGCTAGCCACCAACGCTTCTTTTTATAGAATGGACGCAATGCCTTTGCGCCTGCTTTTGCCGCTTTTGCCGCGGCCTTGGCTTGCTTCAACTCTTCACTCATAGGTTTTCCTTATCGATCAAACCTTCTAATGAAGGCAAAAGAAAAGTACCCCCGCCCCTCTAATTTGTCAAATATCAAACACTCATTTGAGCAAATAACCAAGAGGTTTACACGCGGAGAAGAATTCGAAGCGAGCCTTCGACGCCAATCTCTTCAAAGAGACCACTCGCAATCGCTGGCAAATAGATGTTCTCGTATGGAGGACGTCCACCATCTGCTGGGTTTTCAAAAACATCGTGGATAGCCAATGTGCCGCCACGTGCAACACGCGGCGTCCACAACTCGTAATCAAGAGTCGCGGGTTCAATGCCATGCCCACCATCGATAAACAAGAACGACAGTTCGGTTGTCCAGTTGCGGGCAACGGTAGGTGAATCACCCACAACAGCAATCACAACATCAGTGAGGCCGGCATCAACAATCGTTGCGCGAAAGCGAGGCAGTGTGTCCATACGCCCCGTGCGTTCATCCACGAGATCTGGCTCGTGCCATTCCCATCCGGGCTGATTCTCTTCGCTGCCCATGTGATGATCAACGGCATACAGCGCGCGCCCCGTTTCGCGCGCAGCACCACCCAACCACACCGTGGAGCGACCGCAGTACGAACCCACTTCAAGGAATGGCCCGTCCACGACCGAAGCAGCCGCAACCGCCGCCTCGTATAACGCATCGCCTTCGTTTTCAGGCATGAAGCCTCGTGCAGCCAATGCATGCGCACGCAATGTTGGATTCAGACTCACCATGTGTCCCAATGAATAATGCTGTCGGCGCTTGGACGTGCAGCTGGTTTGAAATCGGTTCCCTTTGTGTACGCAAGCGGAGACAGGCACGCTTGTTGCACAGTGTCAAAAGGAATACCAACAATGTCGGCGACCTGCTGTTCCATCATGAGATGAACAGTTGTCCATGCAGTTCCCAATCCACGGGCACGTGCTGCCAACATAAAACTCCACATCGCGGGCAAGACATTTCCCATCATTGATGCAGCCATCATGGCGGGTGCGCCTTCAACACGTGAACCCACGTTGCATGCAAGCACTAGTGCCGGAGCATCGCCCATGTGTTCTCCAAGAAAATCGGCCGATGATGCGGACCTGGTCTGCTGTGCATTCTCAGCCTCGCCACCCTTTTCAATCGAACCGATATAGATGCCATCAAGCGAGCGATAAATCTCATAACACTGGCGGTACACCTCGCCGATGGCCTTGCGCTTTGCCTCATCACGCACCACAACAAACTGCATTGTCATGTTGTTGGAACCAGATGGCGACTGCATCGCCATTTCTACACATTCACGAATCACAGAATCTTCAACGGGGCGAGAAAAATCGAGACGCTTTCGTACTGCACGTGTAGTTGTGAGCAATTGGTCAGCATCCAACGGTAAAAGAGCCATGAAACGACCCTACTATGGGGTCATGGCTAGCCCTCTTGACGCACTTGTTTCCCTGCTTGATCTTGAAGTCATTGAAGTCAACATCTTCCGCGGTCATTCCCCCGAAGAAAATGCAGTACGTGTCTTTGGTGGACAAGTAGCTGGTCAATCACTCGTTGCTGCATCTCGCACCGTTGATGAGCCCTCACGTCATGTGCATTCACTGCATGCATACTTCTTGCGTCCAGGTGACCCCAGTGCACCAATTCTCTACGAAGTTGATCGTCTTCGTGATGGCCGTAGTTTCACCACCCGTCGCGTCGTCGCCATTCAGCATGGTGAAGTCATCTTTAACTTGCAGGCAAGTTTCCATGCATCAGAGCCCGGCCTCGACTGGCAGATACCAGCACCACTGAACCTTCCCGACCCTGAAACGCTCCCCGACTTCAAGACACGCATGGCTCCGTTCAAAGATCAGATGGGCGAATGGTACGACAAGCCTCGCCCCATTGACCTTCGATACATCAACGGTTCTCCCTTTGAACGTCAAGGCGTCGAGAGCAATGGTCAACAAGTGTGGCTACGTGCCGATGGTGCACTTCCTGAGGATCCTGTTCTTCATGCATGCATCGCTACATATGCAAGTGACATGACACTTCTCGACACGACTCTTCTTCCACACGGTCTTGGCTGGAATGAAGGCGGCGTGCAGATGGCGAGTCTCGACCATGCAATGTGGTTCCATCGTCCGTTCCGTGCCGACGACTGGCATCTCTACGACCAGCGCGCGATCTCTACATCTCATGCTCGTGGCCTCGCTGGCGGATCCATTTTCACGCAAGACGGTCATCTGGCCGTCACCGTCGTGCAAGAGGGTCTCATCCGAGTAAAGCCAACTGAATAATGCGTCGGCGGGCGCTTCTTCTTTCTGCGCTCGCATTGGCGGCTTGTTCGAACAGCAGTGCCACTTCAACTTCCAC
>CALBSD010000014.1 GCA_937927625.1 uncultured Actinomycetes bacterium
GTTTCGGTGCGTGTTCACCGTGAAGATGACGGCACCATCATCGTGGTGCCGAATCGCACCTCATTGCGCTAGCGCTATTGGCTAGTTTGAAAGGATGAAAATCCGTTACGCACTTCCCGTAGTTTTTTTGTTGTTAACAGCGAGTGCGTGCGGCGGCTCATCCACCAGTTCAGATAGTTCCATCAGTGACTCCACTGTTGCAACGGCGAAAGGTCCGGAATCAAACTCTGAATTCTGCAAGAACGCGTTAGCGATGCAGACAGCAGGTCAAGAAGCATTGACGGCTGTGGAGAACAAAACTCTGGATGCAAAAGGTTTTTGGGTAACTGCTGCTGATCTTGCTGCAAAGTTGTTGAAAGATGCTCCTGCGGAAATCAGCAAGGAAGCAGAAATCAGCGGAAATGGTGTGATCAAGTTGGTGGCACTCTTGAAGAAAATTGATTACAACTTTGAACTCTTGTCGTCAGATAAAGCTGTAGTGGCAGAGTTCGAGAAGATCTCTAGCGATCCGGCCTATGAAACTGCCAACAATGCGGTGGACAAGTACCTCGAGGAAAGTTGCGGAATCCCTCAGGGTTCCTGAAAATTCTGATGCCGCACGCAATGCGGGCTACTTCCAAAATCTGAGGAAATCCTCGGCTGGGGCTACCGTGGAGCCATGGCGCGCCCTCTCGATGCTCGATTACTCGATGCCTGCGTTGAAGGCTGTGCGGCCACACAGCAGAAGCTCCTGGAAGTTGTTGACTCCATAGCCCCTGAGGCGTTTTCGGAGCCCTCACGACTTCCTGGGTGGTCTAAGGGCACCATTGTGGGTCATCTGGCTCTCAACGCTCAGAGCCACATCCACCTGCTCTCGTGCGCGGCTCGTGGCGAATCGGGGCACCAATACGTGGGTGGACCAGATGCGCGCACTGCGGCCATTGCCGAGGCGTCTCATTGGGCGCCTGAGAAGGCTGTCAGCGAGCTTCGCAAAGCCATTTACGCCCTCGAAGGTGCGTGGGCTGGTTCAACATATGACACCTGGCAAGGAACTGGAACAACTTCTTCGGGGTCTGTTATCTCGATGCATGAACTTCCTTTTCTTCGGTGGCGCGAATGCGTGCTGCACCTCACCGACCTCGACGTGGGTGTGGAATACGACCAGTGGCCGTCGCACTATGTGCGATTGGAACTTGATCGTCAGAAGATGGCATGGGCAGCAAGTCATGCAATGGGTCTCACGCAATTGCCGCAAGCTGCAATGAAGTTGGAAGAGAACCATCGACTTGCGTGGTTGTTGCAACGCGCAGAAGTTGAAGGCCTGCCACAAGGCTTGGGTCTGTAATGCGTCGTCGCATCATCGCCATTGCGGCGGGCATGCTTGCGCTCGTTACATTCGCAACTCCGGGAGTCGCATCAGCGCACGCAATTCTTGATTCGTCAGATCCCACAGCGTCCACGGTGATCGCCCAATCACCTGCAGAAATCAAGCTCGACTTCAACGAGGAAATCGAAGGCACGCTGTTGAACATCCGATTGTTCGACGCAAACCAAAAGGAAATTGAGATCAGTCGCGCCGAACTGCTCGATCAAGATCCATCAGTAGTTATCGCTGCAATTCCTGATCTCACAGACGGCGTGTATGTCGTTGTGTGGCGTGTGGTCAGTGCAGATGGTCACCCAGTATCTGGAGCTTTTCCCTTTGAAGTTGGTAACAAGTCATCCGGCAATAGCGGAGCAGTTCTCACAAAGATTCTGAACAGCATCAACACCAAGTCGCCGCTGGGTAATCCTTTGGCGGCGGGCCGTTTCATCTCGTTTATGTCATTGGTGTTGCTGTTGGGAACTGTGGTGTTCACGTGGGGCTCTTCGCTCGTCGCAACGCAGAAGGCACGTCAGCTCATTCGTTTGTCCACACTCGGCATCGCATTCGGTTCGATTGTGGTGTTGTTGTTGCAAGGTCCGTATGCATCAGGCAAGGGATGGGGTGCCATCTTTGACACTCAACTCATCGGTGATGTCATGGCAACCCGTCTCGGTCTTGCTGTGCTGATGCGTCTCATCTTCGTGGTTGTCTGGGGCTTCCTGTCGATCTCTGACGGTCGGGCAGATACCGGATGGTGGAAGAACGCAGCGTTCCTCAGTGCGGTGGGAACCGTTGCAACGTTTGCAATGAGCGGTCACCCCAGTGCTGGTTCTGCTGCATTCTTCTTTGTTCTCGTCGACGCAGTTCACCTTGGCGCAGTTTCTGCCTGGGTTGGTGGCCTGATTGCACTGGCAGTTCTTCGCAATGAGGAATCCGCTGATCCATCAAGGTTCTCGCGCATCGCAACATGGACAATGCCAATTGCGGTTATCACGGGCGTGGTGCAGGGTCTTCATCTTCTTGGCGGAATCAGTGGCATCACAGATTCAAGTTATGGCAAGTTCCTGCTTCTGAAGACCGCACTGGTGATCGCGGTCATTGCATTGGGTGCAAAGGCTCGTGCGCACTTGGCCGATTCAAGTGGTGTGCAATTCGGCAAGACAATTCGCTTTGAAGCAACGCTGATGGTGATCGTTCTCGCTGTGACGGCACTGTTGGTAGGCACATCACCGAACGACAGAGAGCTCTCTATCCCTCACACATTTAGTTCGACGCAGATTCGATCGGAAGTTGTTGCTGATCTTTCCGTGACACCAACAAAGGTGGGCACAGCAGAAGTACACGTTGTTCTCACGCCACCGGGTGGAGCCTTAAAGCCCGTCACAGATGTGTATGTGCAGATCTCTCTGCCGTCGCGAAACATCCCTGCGATTCCTGTGGCGATGTTTGAACTAGCGCCGAATCATTGGACTGGTGTTGTCAATATCCCTTATTCAGGTACTTGGTCGTTTGAATCGCGAGTTAAGCCGGACAAGAACACGACTTTGCTCTATACGGCAACATTCGCAGTCGGGGACTAAAGCATTCGCACCACGATGTGGTGTGGCATATCAGTTGGGCCATCAATAAAGCCATCACCAACAACGGTGAAACCACACTTCTCATAGAAACCAATTGCGCTGTCTCGGGCACGTGCCCACACAAGTACGGCATTGCGTTCTTGCGCAAGCGCAACGCCTGCATCAATTAGTTGTCGGCCAAGGCCACTTGTTTGCAACGTGTCGTCTACTGCCATCCCCTTTAGTTGCATCGCTGCAGTTCCCAGATGTGCGGGGCATTCCTTCATAAACCAGGTGGAGGTAGCGATGGCTTCACCGTCACGCAGAATGCCGAAGTGCACTGCATCGGCATACGAATCTTCTGAGTATTTCGCATCGGTGGCCGGAGTTCCCTGACGCAAAACGCGGACACGTAGCGGCATGATCTGTTCAATCGTGAGGCGCTCAACCATGAGTTATTGCACCGATGAAACGTAGACGGCATTACCGTTGGCACGTGCACTGCGATACATCGCTTCCACAATGCGATGGGCCTCAAGCGCAACGGAGAAATCAGGGAAGCCAGGTTCGTTATCAACGGCAGTCAAGACGAATGCTGCGTCAGGGTTGGCATCCTTCAACGCGAGGGGGGCAGTCTTTGCAAGAAGTTCTTCGCCTTCAAGAGAACCAGTTGTTCCGTCGGCATTGCTCCAAGTCACGGGGCCAAACCAATCGTCTCCTGCAATGATCACGGTGCGGTTTTCGCAGAACACCTCTACATGTCGCAGGCTTGGGCGCGAGAGATTGTCGTGCCAAATGGTGGTGAGGGTTCCGATGGCGCCGTTAGCAAACTGCACCGAGGCAGCAACACAGTCCTCAATTCCTTCGATGCCGTGTTGGTAGGTGGCACGAGCACTCACCGATGAAACTTCGCCGATGAGGAAACGCAACATGTCGACATCATGGATGCTGTGCTCAAGCAACGTGCCGGCACCAGCTTTCTCAACATCTCCTCGCCATGTGGATTTGTAATGACCCTGCACAGGGATGAATTGATCATCGCGAAACACCACAGCCATTGGTGCACCAGCTGCAGCATCTGCAATCAATTCGCGCGCCCAAAGATACGCAGGGGAGCGACGCAGGATGAGACCGCACTGATGTGTGAGGCCTGATGCAGCTGCCGATGTGTTCATATCGCGTGCCATTTCAAAACCAGTGCCCAACGGTTTCTCGCAAAAGAATGGTTTGCCTGCTGCAATACACATCTCAACAAGTCGTTGGTGTTCGCTTGTCCATGTGCAGATGTACACAACATCACTGCTGTTGATGACTTCTTCTTCGGAGTGCATCACAGTGCTACCCGAGCCTTGCGCAAACGTTTCTGCACGTGTGGTGTCGATGTCGTAACAACCACCACGCACCAAGTCGACACCCGATCGCTTCAACATCTTTGAATGGAATGTTGCGATGTGTCCCGTACCAATAAAGCCAACAACGGGGGGCTGATTCGAGTTCGTCACATCCATGACGATAAATGAAAACGCCCGATGGCTTGCAATCTTTCGACTGCAGCCACCGGGCGTTTCCCAGTGCTTGTTAAGGAGCGACTAGCGCTTCTTTGCTGCCTTCTTGACAACCTTCTTAGCGACTGCCTTCTTCACAGCCTTCTTAGGTGCTGCTTTCTTGACAACCTTCTTCGCTACTGCCTTCTTTGCAACAGCCTTCTTCTTTGCTGGTGCTGCCTTCTTTGCAGGAGCTGCTTTCTTTGCTGGTGCAGGAGCTGCCTTCTTGGTGTTCAGCTTTGGAGCTGGTGCAACACCGAGTGCAATGTCCTTGAAGCCCTTAAGAGCTGTGATCTTGGCAACTGTCTTTGCCTTGATCTGGATTGTTTCTCCGGTGGCCGGGTTACGACCGGTGCGTGCTGGACGCTTGATCTTTGCAAACTTTGCAAAACCGGAAATGTTTACGACTTCACCCTTTGCAACATTGGCGAGGATTACATCAATGGTTCCCTCGACCAACTTTGCTGCGGTCTTGTTATCGACCTCAGTGTGGAGTGCTACTGCTTGAATGAGTTCACGCTTCTTCATGAATGTCACCGTACCCCACCTAGTCAATGAAATCGGGGATTTCCGACACCTGTTTCTCGTCACACCCGAATCGGGGGATTGGTCTACTTGATGAGGGTGAACGCAGGGTTTATGAAGGTGGCGCCGTCGCTCGCCTTCGTGCAGACACCGTCAAGGCAGATGGTGCGACCCAGTGCGACGCCACCGATTGTGCGTCGACCCGTCCAAATGGCAGTAACGAAGCCTGTTTCGTCACGCAATGTCACGACGAGCGCAGGCACTCCGTGAGCAGGGCGTGTGCGCATGCGGGTGACTTTTCCACAGACCGTGACAGGCGTGCGCAAAGGAACGTCGGCCATCGGAACGCCAAGAACAGCCACTTGCGTTGCTGTTTCAGCCTTTTTCCTGCGGAAAAGTGCCATTTTCTGGCCTACTTGGTTCCGATGAGGGCGGCGCGAATTTCTGTATCGCAGTCACCGCTTGCCAACACCATCACTTCGTCATGGGCGTGAAGCACCGTGTCGAGTGCTGGAACAACAACGTGCCCATCGCGGATAACGGCAACAACAGTCGCTTCACG
>CALBSD010000015.1 GCA_937927625.1 uncultured Actinomycetes bacterium
GCCGTCGATATCTTCAGTTTTTCGGCGCCGCCGGAGAAGTGCAGGTCAGCACTAACAGCGTGACCGTCGAGATTTCTGCAGTCGTTACACCACAGATTCTCGGCCTATTTGGATTGCACGGCCGCCGTATTCATGTGTTGCGCACCGCAAGAATTGTGTCGGGATAGTGCAGATGCGACGCGTAGTACTTGTGGGGATCTTGCTCATTGCGCCGTGCTGGAGCATTCACTCACTTGCCACAATGCGCGGATCTTTCACGTTGCGCGGATTGTTTGATGCAGGTGTTTCGATAGGTGAGGCAGTTGTACTTATTCATCTATTGGTCTGTCTCTTTGCGTTATGGATTGTTATCGAGTTATCTCTCGAATGCTGGCGAAATCGGCATCGACGAGAGAGGGCAACGGTTGTGCTGTGGTCGCACAATCGATTTCGAATGACTCTTCTGGGGCTACTTGCTTTATCAGCGCATGGTTCCACACCAGACACTCCGCAACAATCCGCAAGTACCGAAACGAATGTGCCCATTCAGGTTTTGTTATCACCTGCCATCGCCGCGCTGTTACTGAAGGAGATATTGCAACGACGTCGCGAACAGATTTTGGCGCAGCAGATTCCTGATGTCCTCACAGATGAAGAAACTGTTTTGCTATCAACAGCATGCGAAATTGCCGCTAGCAACTCGGGTCATGAATTGAATGGTTCTCTTGATGAGACAATTCCGATCGTGTCAAGACTTCTGACTGCGGTAGAACGACCGCAGTTTGTTTCCGATTCACAATCCGGTGGCATGGAACCTTCTCTCGTTGTTCATGTTTACGGATATCCCGAGGTGAGATCAGTGAGGGGAGAACGAGCGGAATTTCGAAAGAAGAGAGCTTTAGAACTTGTGGTGTGGTTGTCGTTGAATCGAGATCGGCCTCGACGTTCAGCTGCGCGCACGGCACTGTGGCAAGTGGATGTGAATGACTCAACATTTTCAACGATTGTCTCGGATATGCGTCGTGGCATTGCCAATGTTGAGCCATCTGTTGATAGGTCAACACTTGTTCCCACCACCTACTCAGATGAGCTCGCACTGAGCCCCTGTGTGGTGACCGATTACGACCTTCTAGTGCACGCTCTGCGGATATTCAGAGAAGACCATTGTGAGTGGCAGCAACTTCACGATGTGTTACGGAGTGTACGAGACGCACCCTTCTCGGGGACCGCATATGAGTGGGCTGATTTGGATGGCACAACCACGCGATTGATTATTACTGCAATTCAAGCTGCGCAAGAGCTGGCGGAATATGCAGTTTCAATTAATGACGCTGACTTAATGATGACAGCCGTTTCCGCGGGACTGCGCGTAATGCCTGGTTGTGAGGAACTGTTGCACATTCAACAATCATTTATTCCTCAGACACAGATGTCCCGTTGAGCAAAATTTGGTTGAGATACCTGTCGGGAATTCTTATCTTGCTCCTCACCTACAAATAGAGGAGGAGCACTATGTCGCTCGTAAGAAAAGTTGCCAATGATATTGATTGGCCAACATGGATGGCTGGTCGAGGATTGTTAGATCTTCCGGAATCATGGTTTGACTCGGTTGGTGATGCTGCCATTCGAGTGGAGGAGTTTGAAGACGATGACAAACTCATCATTCGAGCTGATGTTCCAGGTGTGAATCCCGATGAGGACATCGAGATCACAATGACCGACGGAATGTTGCGCATCATGGTGCAACGCAAGAAGGAATCAAAGCACGAAAGCAAGCGTCACTATCGCAGTGAGTTTCAGTATGGGTCCTTTGTTCGCACCATCGCATTGCCCGCTGGAGCCACTGACAATGACGTGAAGGCCGATTATCGCGATGGCGTGTTAGAGGTGAAGATTCCTCTCAACGGTGCACAGGCGAAAACCAAGAAGGTTGCAATTAACCGTCACTGAGTTTGGTCATCGCGGGGTTCCAGTAGCGTGAGGACATGTTCGGTCGAAAGAACCCCGTGATGATTACAGCAGATCAGGCTTTGCCTGGTCGTACAGATCAGACAATGCCTGTGCCGAAAGAGCACTTCGAATTGAAGACTCCGCTTGTGGGGCCATGGTCAGAGAACATGGGAACACTTGTGGTGGGTATGGGGTGTTTCTGGGGTGCCGAACGCAAGTTCTGGCAAACACCAGGTGTGTATTCAACCTCAGTTGGTTATGCCGGCGGCTTTACACCGAACCCCTCATATGAAGAAGTGTGTTCTGGGCTCACCGGCCACACCGAAGTTGTGTTGGTGGCATATGACAAGTCCGCAATCTCCTTAGAAGAAGTGTTGCGTGTGTTCTGGGAAAACCATGACCCCACACAAGGCATGCGCCAAGGTGGAGACATCGGTACGCAATATCGCAGCGCTATCTACTACGCGAACGAAGAAGAACGTGCGGCTGCGGAGTCAACACGAGATGCATTCCAGGCACAATTAGCGAAAGCTGGCTTCGGAGAGATCACAACAGAGATTGCACCGCTCGGTGACTACTTCTATGCAGAGCCATATCACCAGCAGTACTTGGGTAAGAACCCAAATGGTTACTGCGGTATTGGTGGCACGGGAGTCTCGTGCCCTTCCGGAGTTCTCTAAATATCACTTGCCTATCTGGTATCATTTTGATACCATCTTGGAATGGCAATGACATTGCGTCTTACAGACGATGAACAAGAGTCCCTTCGTATTAGGGCATCGGAAGAAGGCATCTCTATGCAGGATGCTGCGCGAAAAGCGATACGTGAATATGTCTTTCGAAGTGAGCATCGCAGTCGCGTGAGTGCTGCTACTGATCTGATTCTGTCCGTCCATGCTGATGCACTCGAACGGTTGGGCGAATGACGGAAGAGAATGTCGAATTTCTAGATTTAACCGACGTTCTGCAAATTGCTCAGAAACTATTGGGCAACAACCCGCCGATAAGAGATGTTGGACTTCTCGCTGCTGCCATAGCCCGGCCGCAAACGTCATTAGGGGGTCAAGATGCGTACCCAACCATCGTCGATAAAGCATCGGCACTTCTGCAATCGATTGTTATGAATCATGCACTAGTTGATGGAAACAAACGGCTTGGATGGTCAGCGACGGCAGTTTTTCTATATATCAACGGAATAGACGTGACTCATATAAGCAATGACAGCGTTTATACATTTGTGATGCACATTGCCAGCGAGAACCCACCAATCTCGGAGATTGCTACTTCCCTGAGATTCTTGATTGGCAAGAATTAGTCGACGAACTCGACTTGGTTGGCTGCAGCCATCTGTTCATCAGTGGGCTTGCGGAACAACACAATCATGATGATTCCCGCTAGCAAGTAGACAGCCGACATGAAGCGCCACGCGTTGTAATACGAGGACAACATCTCCTTGTTCAGCGCGACACCGGTCATCTTGGCCTTCATGAAGTTGACCATTGCTGGGGCAGCAAGTGAACCCGCAAGTGCGGCGCCCAATGCTGAACCCACTTGACGTGCTGTGGTGTTCAAAGCAGAACCCATTGCAAAACGTGATGGTGGCAAGAATGCACTTGCCGAACTAGACAGCGTGGACATGCTGCAACCAACGCCTGCACCGGTGATGAGCATCCATGGCAAGTAGTGCGTGAGATACGCAGGCTCTGGTCCCATGGTGATGGTGAGCATGAATGTGCCGAAGCTGAGAAGCACCGAACCAACCATGAGTACTCGTGCATGTCCCCACCGCACTGCAACCCGACCCATTGGTGCTGCAAGAACAGCAGCCATGATCGGACCAGGTGCTGTTGCAAGACCTGACTTTGCGGGGCTGTATTCCCAAATGGCCTGAATCCACTGTGTATTCAGCAACCACATTCCCAAGAAGCCGATGGAGAAGAACAAACCAGAAATGTTTGCTGCAACAACGAAGGGCAGCTTGAACAAGGAAAGGTCAAGCAATGGGTTGGCAACTGTGCGGCAACGTTGCACGAACAAAGTGAGAAGCAGGAAGCCACCGATCAATGCACCGAGTGTGCGGTTGTCGCCCCAACCCCATTCGCTGCTTTGTGTAATTGCAAGAGTTACAAGTGCAACACCTGGGAAACCAAGTGCGGTGCCGACCATGTCGACATTCTTTGTTGCATTCGGATCTTTGCTCTCGTGAAGAATCTTGTTGCCAACAATGAGAGTGAAAATGCAGAACGGCACGTTGATGAAGAACAACGCACGCCAGTTCAACCAGTCAACAAGAACACCACCGGCTGATGGGCCAGCAGCTGCGGCTAGACCACCAACGGCACCCCAGATACCAATAGCAACGGTGCGTTTTTCAGCAGGGAACTCTGGCATCACCAATGCGAGGGATGCAGGGGTGAGTTGTGCGCCACCCAACGCCTGAAGGATGCGAGCCGCAACAAGGAAACCGGCTGATGGTGCAAGACCACACAACACAGAGCCAAGGCTGAAGATGAAAAGTCCGCGCAAGAACGAACGCTTGCGACCGTTCACGTCTGCGAAGCGGCCAGCGGTGAGGAGTCCTGCTGCATACGCGATGCTGTACGCCGAGAACACCCATGTGAGAAGAGTGGGATGTCCGAGATCTTCTTCAATACGACGCCGAGCAACAACAACGATGCTGGTGTCAAGCGAGACGAGGAAAGTGGCGATGGCGGTAAGGCTGAGGACCTTATAGGCGCGCGACATCTGCGTGAATGGAAGTTTCATGTTTGCCCCCCTGACGAACAGATGAACAATACTCCCCACCCTTTGAAGCGAGCGGGTTAGAGCCGGACGTAGTTAAACGCCCCAGCCATGCGCACGAATATCGTCGCCATCCGCATTGCGTGGTTTGCCGCGCCAATTCAGAACACCAGGCGTTTCGCTCAACTTTGCAATGAGTCCCTGCATTGGCGTTCCATCGAGTTCCACGATTGCTTCGCGATGTGCGTAATGGGGATCATTTGCAATGTCTTCCATTGACATGATCGGACCAGCTGCAGCATCAGCATCTGTCATTTCTTTTAATGCTTGCTCTTGCGTACGTTCTGCACACCAGTCACCCATTGCTGCGTCAAGTGCAACACGATTCTCCACGCGCAAGTTGAAAGTAGCGAAACGTTCGTCGCCTTCGAAGCCCAATAACTTCACAACGCGACCAGCAACGGAATCACTGCTGGCCGAGATGCCGATGTACTTGCCATCGCTACAGCGATACACCCCGCGAGGAACGGTGTACGGAATGCCCGAACCCATGCGCTCCTGCATTTCACCGCGTGTCTTCCACACGCTGATGAGCGGTCCCATGATATGGAAGATGCTCTCCAACAATGAGACGTCAACAACTTGACCCTTCTCGCTGCGCAACGCAACCATCGTTGCGAATGCACCAACAAGTCCGGTGATTTCATCTGTCATTGCAAACGCAGGAAGCATTGGCTCGCCACCTGGTTGACCACTGATGCCTGCAACGCCACCCATTGATTCGGCAATAGATGCGAATCCAGGACGTGATGCATACGGGCCCGTTTGTCCAAAGCCCGTAATGCGCGTGATGACAAGTTTCGGATTACGTGCCAGCAATACATCAGGTGCGAAACCAAGTCGCTCGAGAATTCCGGGACGCAAGTTCTCAACAAGAACATCGGCTTCATCAATGAGGCGCAGGAACAACGCCGCATCATCTGCATTCTTTAAATCAAGATCGATGGTGCGCTTGTTGCGGTTAACAAAACGCCACCACAAACCTTCACCATCTTCAGGGTCACGCCATGCCATGTTGCGCAAACTGTCACCTGTGTCGGGACGTTCAATCTTGATGACATCCGCACCGAAGTCGGCGAGATAACGCGCGCAGTTTGGACCAGCAAGAACTGTGGAGAGGTCTATGACCTTGAGGCCATGCAATGCGGGGTTAGAACTCATCGAAGTGGAAGGTTAAGGCAACGATCAGTAAGTTCACCCATTGCATATTCCTGATAGTTCACGCCAAAGTCTTCATACAGATGGCGACAACGTTCGCTCCAAGTCAGAGCTTCAGGTGTTGAGATTCGGTGCACGATCTGTGTGACTCCGCCTTCGTACACGCGGTACTCAGCCCATGTGCCAGGGAAGTCCTTGATACATCCGATTTCAATTGATGGAATGCGTGACTCATTCATCAATCGCACACGATGACGATGTGTATGACCAGCGGTATACGCAATCACATTGGCGTGGCGAACGCACAGTGCGTCAAGTTCGTCACTGCAGTCAGGATGTAAACCAAAGTAATCATCACTTCGATTTCCATCTGTCCACTGTTGGTGATGTCCCATGATGATGACGGGAGTAGTCGCCTGTTGAAGTTGTGCATCAAGCCAATCAAATTGCGGTGCATCGATACGTCCTGTTGTTTCAGTGGGAATCGTTGTGTCAAGGAGTGCAATCGCGAGACCAGGAAGTTCCACCCATGAGTCTCCAGGGAAAACGTCTTGTCCTTGGTAGGCATCATGATTTCCACGTGCAACAAATAACTTCTCGCCGAATGTGCCGTAGTACATTTCGCGGAATGCGTCGAATTCCTCAACGAGCCCCGCATTGGTGATATCACCTTTCACGATGACGGCATCGGGTTGCAGCGAGTGCATCTCGGCAACTGCGCCAGCATTCATCGCGACGGGGTAGGGGCCTTCGCCCGGTTGTGAACGTTGAATGGGGCCATCAGGGCGATCATCAATGCGACCACATTCTGTTTCGCCGAAGTGCACGTCGTTCACCGTGGTGAAAGTGCTGAGGAGTTTTCCACTCGGACGCGGCAATGTACGAAAGTCAATTCCATGTTCTGTGTAAGCAGTATCTGGTTCAAGATTGTCATGCCGAATGACGTGAAGTCCATGATGAAAGACCGCCAGATTGTCGCCGACTGTAGTGAGTTCAGTAGCGCCGACGGCCGTCATGGTTATGCGCCGGGGCGAATACGACGAGCAACGGAGTTGTCTGACCACCAGCGACCGCTGAAGCGCCATGACTCATTCGTCTTACGAGAGTTCTGTGCAGGTGCAACAGGTTGTGGCCACATCATGGTGACTGCCGCTGCAATTGCTGCAGCTTCTTCATCCGAAGGGATGGGAGTAATGGAGCCAACGTTGAAGTTCATCGTTTCACCACCACTGACTTTGCAACCTTGTCATGCCATGTTTGCTTATTTGGATTCCACAACATGGAGAGATATCCCAACATGAATACAACACCTGAGACATAACTCATCAAGTTGCGATAAGCAGCACGCTTAATGCCGATGTAGGAGCCATCGTTTTCATCAAGCACCAGGACACCCAACTTGCGACGAAGAGGACTTCCTCCTTGCATGCCTGTCCAATATGTGAGTGAGGCGAATATTGCAAGTGTTTGAAGTGCCATTGCTGCATCACTTGAAATGAGGTTGCCGATGATCACGAACGGAATCGCAACGAGCGAAGTCATGATGCCATCGCAGATGTGTGCAAGAAAGCGCATCCAGAATCCAGCACGAGGTTCAGCGAGAAATGCTGAATCAACATTGAATGTTGGGGGTGTTGGCGGTTGCCAGGATTCTGATTCGCTCATGATCTTCCTTACAGCGGCATGTTGCCGTGCTTGCGGCGAGGCAACTCTTCGCGCTTTGTCTGCAACATGCGCAAGCCGGCGATGACCTTCTTGCGTGTGTCTGCTGGGTCAATCACGTCGTCCACGTAACCACGCTCTGCAGCGGCGTATGGGTTGGCGTACTTCTCGGTGTATTCGGAAACGAGTTCTGCACGACGTGCAACAGGATCTGCTGCTTGCTGCAACTCACGCTTGTACACAATCTCGACTGCGCCTTGTGGTCCCATCACTGCAAGTTCTGCTGTTGGCCATGCGTACGCAAGGTCTGCACCAATTGACTTGGAGTTCATCACCACGTACGCACCGCCGTAGGCCTTGCGAGTGATGATCTGAATGCGAGGAACTGTTGCTTCGCAGAATGCGTACAACAACTTTGCGCCGTGACGAATGATTCCTTCGTGCTCTTGATTGACGCCAGGAAGGAATCCAGGAACATCAACGAAAGTAACGAGCGGAATATTGAACGCATCACATGTGCGAACGAAACGTGCTGCCTTCTCGCTGGATTCAATGTCGAGAACACCAGCGAATGCCATTGGCTGGTTGCCAACAACGCCCACTGTCATTCCATCAAGACGTGCAAAACCGCACGTAATGCTGGTTGCCCAGTGCTGGAAGTATTCGAAGTATTCGCCGTCGTCGCAGACTTCGCGAATCACTTTCTTCATGTCGTATGGCTGATTAGGCGATACAGGAAGAATGTCGCGCAACATGTCGCATGAACGCTCTGGATCATCAGAAGGCTCTTCGCGTGGTGCTTCTTCCAAGTTGTTCTGTGGAAGGAACGACAACAAGAAACGAACATCGTCGAGACATGCTTGCTCGTCTGCAGAAACGAAAGTTGCAACACCGCTCTTCGAAGCGTGGCTCATTGCGCCACCAAGTTCTTCAAGAGTCACGTCTTCGCCCGTCACTGTCTTTACAACGTCTGGACCAGTGATGAACATGTGGCTTGATTCGCGCACCATGAAAATGAAGTCGGTCATTGCTGGTGAGTACACAGCGCCACCAGCACATGGTCCGAGGATGACGGAGATCTGCGGGATGACACCCGACGCCTGCACGTTGCGATGGAAGATGCCACCGTACGAAGCGAGCGACACAACTCCTTCTTGAATACGAGCACCAGCACCGTCGTTCAAACCAACAACAGGTGCACCGACCTTGAGAGCAAGGTCCATGAGTTTGTGGATCTTTTCGGCGAACACTTCACCAAGTGCTCCACCGAACACGGTGAAGTCTTGAGAGAAGAGGAAAACCTTGCGACCCTCGATGGTGCCCCATCCGGTGATGACACCGTCGGTGTAGGGGCGCTCTTCGAGACCAGCTGCGTGCGCACGGTGGCGAGCAAGCATGTCGAGTTCGTGGAAGGAGCCTGGATCGCAGAGGTACTCGATGCGCTCACGAGCGAGGAGCTTGCCCTTGCCCTTATGGCGCTCGACGGACCGGGCGCTACCCGCGTTGCGGGCCTGCTCCTGACGGTCGCGGAGGTCGTTGATCTTGTCCTGCATTGAGGCGGCAGCGGTATCAGTCACGTCGGAAACGCTAGTGCCGAAAGGGCCTGGAAAGCCCTATCCGCACGGTTTTGGTGGGGATTTTGGGGCGAAAGGAAGGATTAGCCCGCTGGCGGGACGGTGGTGGCCACGGTAGGGGCCAATGTGGGGGCAACTGTTGGTGCCACAGTGGGTGCGACAGTCGGCGCGATCGTGGGAGCGAGGGTGGCGGCAGGGACCGTTGTGGTGGTGACGGCCTTCAAACCCTGCTTGGGGGTGGTGATGACCGTGATGCCGTCAGCGATGATGAATTGAGAGGTCAATGGCTTGAGGTCGCCGATGGTGGTGACACCGTTGATCTCCATCTTCCAGTTGCCAGGGGCACGCAGCAAGAGCCCTGAGTCTTCTGCCACCAATGCAGCACCAGGTCGAGTGATGGGCACGTTGATGGTAAAGCCCGAGAAGTTCGGATTGTCCGGGGTGAACTTCACGGTGAAGTTCTGAATGCGTGATGGTCCGAAGAGTTCGATGAGTACTCGGTTAGCACCGATGTTGCCTGGCGTGATGGAGACACGCACATGGAAATCGTCTTCACCTTGAAGGTCTTGCACGATGGCGTAGTCAACGCGTGGACCCTTATCAACTTGCAACACATATGGCGGACGCATCGACATCAACCATGATGACGTTGCAAGCACAACGATGGTGAGTGACAGTTGAAAACCAACGGGACGCTTCAGGCGATACACAACTTTTTCGTTGAGTGATTTCGCGCGTTGCATTCCGCGTAGGACAAATTGGCGAACAGTGCTGTCAACAAAAATTAATCCTGCAACAAGCAGTGTCTTTAACAAGATGACACGACCATGCCCACTGTTGATGAGGCTGATGTTGTCAATGCGGTACACCTGAATTGCACCAGTCACGATGATGCCCACCATGATCAGGTTTGCGATGCGGCTCCAACCACGCAATGCATGCACAAGGTCGAGATTGCCGGGACCATACAAAACAACCCGCCAAATAATGGTGATTGCGCCTACCCACGTTGCAACAAGTGCCATGTGTGAGATGGAAAGGAGAACTCCAGCAGCGACCCAACGACCGCCACTGCGATCAAAACCAAATGACATTGCAAAGAACACCAATGCAATCGTGCTGGGCATCACAAGGTTTTCGAAGTTGATGCGTTCTGTAATCCACGCGAAGTACGCCATGCCGCACACTGCAATGAAACGAATGAACAACGCACGTCCTTCGTTTGTTTCGAACAATGGCCCCCAAGATGTTGGTGAAATCGCAGAACCAAAACCAGTACCAGCTTGACGTGCTGACATCAACATCATCAGAAGTAGAAGTGATGCAATCGCAATGATGCTGACTTGTCGGAAGTACTTCTCAGTGACGGGGTACTCCACACCTTCGGGCCACGCAATCTTGATAAAGATCAAACCGCCGAAGAGTGCACATGCAAAGAAGAACGCAATCCATCGCACGAGACCAATCGGTCCACCGAGTCGTGGTTCGGCCTTTGCAGTTTCTTGACCAGGCAAACCAGGAATTGTGGGAGTGGTGTCGCCGGGCTTTGTAGTGGGCACGGTGGTGGTTGCGTCAACCGAAGACGTGAAGTTATAACTGCCCGCGCTCGTGTCGGGCAATGTCCATGTCACTGTGCACTTGCCGTTTGTCAGGCGTTGAGTGAGTGCGGCGGAAACAGTGAGGCCATCGGCAGCCAGTTGAGGCGGCCCCAGATTGATAATGCGGCTGTCGCAAGTGAGCACCAAGCCCATTTGGGCCACAGCTTCTGCGCCACCGACCGTTTTGGTGAAGCGCAACTGAATCTGGGTGGGGGCCAATGAGATGGTCTCACCAGCGCCAGGGGTGGAGGAGTCGATGGAATTGTCCCCTGCGGCATGGGCAACACCGACCCCGAGCACAAGGGCACCGAAGAAAGCGAGGAGGAAGGTGAGGGAGCGACGCATGAGTTCAGAAAACGGTAGCCAGTCAACTGGCCGTTGAAGTGTTTCACGATGGCACACACGGCCCCCCGATGCACCTCATTGGTAGGGTCAGACCAATGGCAACGCAGTCCCTTTACCGTCGCTTCCGCCCCCGGAAGTTCTCTGAACTGTATGGCCAGGAGCACATTGTGCGGGCCTTGCGCAATGCCGTTATTAATGGTCGCGAAGGTCAGGCCTATCTCTTTTCTGGCCCCCGAGGCACCGGTAAGACCACCACGGCCCGCATTTTGGCCAAAGTTCTCAACTGCGAGAACCCCGTCGAAGGTGAACCCTGCTGCGAGTGCGATTCCTGCAAAGCAGTCGAATTAGGCACCAGTTACGACGTTCTTGAACTCGACGCGGCCAGCAACAACGGTGTTCAGGAGATCCGCGACATCATCGAAGCGGCCGCTCTCACCAGCCCTGGTCGCCACCGCGTCTTCATTCTCGACGAAGTGCACATGCTCACCCGTGCGGCGGAAGCCGCATTGCTGAAGACTCTCGAAGAGCCACCAGCGCAAGTGGTGTTCGTATTGGCCACTACCGACCCGCAAAAGGTGTCGGAAACCATTCGTAGTCGTGTGCAGCACTTGCAGTTCCACTTGTTGCCGATTGATGAGCTGGAGAAGTACGTCCGCTTCGTTATCGAAAAGGCCGAACTCACAGTTGACGACGAAGGCATTGCACATGTGCTGCGTCAGGGTGGCGGTAGTGCGCGCGACACGTTGTCTGCACTTGAACTTGTTGCAGCAGGTGGTGGCGAACCTGAAGACGCGCAACACACCGAAGAAATCGTGCGCGCCATTGTTGATCGCAATCATGGTGAAGCACTCGCTGCTGTTGCGCGCGCAATGCAACAAGGTCGTGATGCACACACGTATGCGGAAGACATTGTGCGTTTAATGCGCAACTGTTTCTTGTCGCTGATGTCTCCTGAACTTGTGCAGTTGCCTGAAGCTCGCATTGCTGAATTGAACGCATACGCACGTGAACTTGGTGTGCAACGCATTGTGCGCATCATGGAAGTTCTCGGAAGCACCATGGTGGAAATGCGCCATGCACCGGACTCACGTTTGTTATTAGAAGTTGCAGTGGTGCAGTTGGCTGCACCGTCATTCGACGACAGCACAGAAAACTTGCTCGCACGTATTTCACAACTTGAAGAAGCAGTGAAGCAGTTGAAGGCAAATGGTGTGGCCGCAGCATTGCCACCGGCACCAGTTGATCCAACAACTGGTCGCGCAAAAATCGGCGGTCGCGCTTCTGTCGGCGCAGCTGCAAGTGCTGGTGCGGCTTCGAATCCGACGCCCGCCGCTTCACCAGCAAGCGCAGGTACTGATTCGGCGCCAAAAGATCCGACAGCACCAACAGCAGCACCAACCCCTTCAAAGACCACCCAGGCCACATCAGCACCAGATCAATCAGGGGAAGTGGTTGATGAGGCGCGCGCCGGCGGAGGCTCGCCGATTATGAGCGAAGCGAAGCAAGGCGAGTCGACGAGCGGCGAGACAGCCTCATCAACAGCGTCGCCAAATGGAGATCCGGCGCAGATGTGGCCGCAGGTGACTGATGCAATGAAGGGCCTGCCCAAAGCAATCTTTAAGCCCGCAATCGTTGAGTCGTTTGACGGCAAGAAACTCACCATTAAGTTGCCCGCCAATACACCACTGAAGCGAGCGCAAGATCAGTCAGATGCTGTCGTGAATGCAGTGAAGCAAGTGTGCGGCGTGACTTGCGTTGTTCTCTTCACACAGGCTGACCCCACTTCAGGTATCGAGCGTCCAACAGCACAAGTTGTTGTGGAAGAAGAGAAGCCAAAAACAATCGACAAGATTGTTGAAGAAGATCCGTATGCAGAGATCGACATGTCGGAAACAGTTGCCGTACATGATGCAGTTGATCCGATGCTTGCTGCACTACAAGAGTCCTTCCCCGATGGTGTCGTCGTCGACGATCCCAACGCAGAATAAATACTGATGGCTTCTCCGTATACGCCGCCTGTACAGATGCTCATTGATGAGCTCGGTCGGCTCCCTGGTATCGGACCTCGCAGTGCGCAGCGACTTGCTCTTCACCTCATTAAGTCTGAAGATGAAGACGTCGCACGACTTGCACGCGCAATCATCGAGGCAAAACAACGTGTGCGATTCTGCAGTCGTTGTTTCAACCTTGCCGATTCAGAACTGTGCGCAATTTGTAACGACGCAAAACGCGAATCGTCCATCGTGTGTGTTGTCGAAGACTCTCGAGACATCGCCGCGCTTGAACGCACTGGTGAATTCCGTGGTCGTTACCACGTGTTGCTCGGGCTTATTGACCCTCTGCAAGGCGTAAGCCCAGAGAACTTGAAAGTACGTGAACTCATTGCGCGCATCAAGCCCGAAGGAATCACAGAAGTTGTGGTGTGCACCAGCAATAACACTGAGGGTGACGTGACTGCGATGTATCTCGTTCGACTTCTTGATCCACTGGGCGTCACCGTCAGTCGTCTTGCAAGCGGATTGCCTGTGGGTGGCGACATTGAATTCGCTGATGAAGTGACTTTGGGTCGCGCATTCGGCAATCGTCGCCGGCTTGACCCGTAGAACTAATTAGTCGCGCCCGACTTATGGGCACTCACGCGTTGTGCGTGATAGATACCCGTGTGACCACTGGTGGCATACGCCGTTGCACACGCAACTGCAAAGAAAATCACACCGTGCCCACCAAATAACTCAACGCCAATGAGTGTGCATGCAAGCGGTGTGTTGGTTGCTCCTGCAAGAACTGTGAGGGAGCCAATGATGGCGAACACCACAACGTTTGCGCCAATGATGTGGGCGAAACTCGCACCGGCCAAAGCGCCGATGACAAACAACGGAATGAACTCTCCACCGACGAAGCCAGAACCAATGGTGAGTGATGTGAGGAGAAGTTTTGTTCCCCATTGACCAGCAACTGAACCGTTCATAGCTTCCACTGCAAGAGGAATGGAAAGACCTGAATAGTTACGCCATCCGAAAGCAAGAATGAGAACGGCGAGAAGAACGCCACCAATGACTGGGCGTGCCGGATACCACGCAACATATTTTTTCAGCGTGTTCTTGATGAAGTGCGTGAGTCGGACAAACGCCAATGCGATGAGACCACCGATGAGTCCGAACAGCGCCACCTTCCACGCCATCGATGCAGACCATGCAATATCTGGCATGTGCGGGTAGTGCGTGTGCTTCACGCCAAGGCCACGCACAACAGCATCACCAACAAAACTTGCAACGAATGCTGGAACAAGTGCTTCGTATCGCACGCGACCAACGCGTTGAACTTCTAATGCGAAGACTGCGCCAGCAACGGGAACACCAAAGACAGAACCAAAGCCACCAGCGATTGCCGCAATCAACATGAGAGAACGGTCAGCAGGATTGAGCCCAAGTTTTTTGCTGATCGGATCAGTTACGCCGGCAGCTAATTGCAGAGCAGCACCTTCACGGCCGGTGGAACCACCTGCAACATGAGAGAGAACACTTGCACCAAAGATGAGTGGCGTGAGGCGAAGCGGAATCCATTCAGAATGTGAATGAATCTGGTCAATGAGCAAGTTGCTTCCACGCTCTAGACCGCGACCCAGGTAGTGGTACGAGCAACCAACAATGAGACCGGCAAGCGGCAACGTGTACACCAGCCAGTCATTGGCGTTGCGTGTATCGGTTGCCCAGTTCAGAGACTCAATGAATGCAACAGAAAGTAAGCCCGACAAAACTCCGATGAGAAATGCAAGAGCCACCCAGCGGGCGACATGTGTCGCACGACTGAGTGGCTCTTTGAACATCTAAAGATTTTAGAGCGCGCGCAAGATGATGGCGTCGCCTTGTCCGCCACCGCCGCACAGTGCTGCTGCACCAACACCGCCGCCACGACGACGAAGTTCGTGAAGGATGGTGAGTGCAAGACGGTTGCCGCTCATGCCGATGGGGTGACCCAAGGCAATTGCTCCACCGTTGACGTTTGTGATCTCGTCTGTGATGCCGAGCTCCTTCATCGATGCGATTCCGACTGCAGCGAATGCTTCGTTGAGTTCGAAAAGATCAACATCAGATGTCTTCATGCCTGCGCGATCAAGTGCACGCAAGATGGAGCGGCTTGGCTGGTGCAACAACGATGCGTTGTCTGGGCCAGCGACCATTCCGTAGGAAAGAACTTCGCCCAATGGCTTCACGCCGCGAGCTTCTGCTGCCTTCTTCGACATCATGACGACTGCTGAACCACCGTCAGAAATTTGTGATGCGTTTGCGGCAGTGATACTGCCGTTCTTGTCGAATGCTGGCTTCAAACCACCGAGAGATTCCATGGTGGTGTCTGCACGAACACCTTCGTCAACGGTGACCATCTTTGGATCACCCTTGCGCTGAGGAACTGCAACAGGAATGATTTCGTCATTGAAACGGCCAGCTTCGATAGCTGCAGCTGCACGAACGTTTGACTTCATTGCCAACTCGTCCTGCTGTTCACGGGTGATGCTGCCAGCGACGTAGTTGTCGGTGCCAAGACCCATGAGCACGTTGTCGAATGAACACCAGAGACCGTCGTTGACGATTGCGTCCTTCAACTCTGTGTTGCCGTAACGGAAACCGCCACGTGCACCTGGCGCGAGGTATGGAGCATTGGTCATTGATTCCATGCCGCCTGCAACAACGATGTCTGCTTCGCCTGAAGCAATCATCTGGTCTGCCAAGTAGATGGAGTTAAGACCGGACAAGCACACCTTGTTCACGTTGATCGAAGGAATGTTCATCGGGATACCACCCTTGAACGCAGCCTGACGTGCGGGCACCTGACCCTGACCTGCCATGAGCACCTGGCCCATGATCACGTGTTCGACTTCTTCTGGCTTCACGCCGGCACGCTCAAGAGCTGCCTTGATTGCGAAACCACCAAGGTCTGCTGCACTAAATGAGGAGAGTGCGCCACTCATCTTGCCGATGGGTGTACGGGCTCCTGCGACGATGTATGAACCGGCCATAAATGCCTCCGAAATATCGGGCACCCGAAGTAGGTGCTGAGGCAAATCAGGCTAGGAGATGAATCCTTCAAACTCGCTATCGTCAAGGGCATGGAAAAGATCCTCCAAGCCATCCTGAATGGTGCATCGGGTGAAGAACTCGCGGCCATTCCATTGCCCACCACCTACCGCGCGGCCATGGTCCGCAAGGAAGACGAAAAGATGTGGGAAGGCGTTCCCAGTGCGGAGAAGGACCCTCGCAAGAGCATCCATATCGGTGAGGTTCCTTTGCCAGAGTTGGCTCCGGATGAAGTTGTGGTGGCTGTTATGGCTTCCAGCATCAACTTCAACACGGTCTGGAGCTCCATTTTCGAGCCCATCAGCACCTTCAGCGCTCTTTCCCGCCTTGGCCGCGAGAGCAGCTGGGCCAAGCGCCACGACCTCGACTACCACATCATCGGTTCCGACGCTTCGGGTGTCGTCCTTCGTGTTGGTAGCGCCGTTCGTAACTGGAAGGTCGGGGACAAGATCACCGTCCATTGCAACCACGTCGACGACCAGGACCCTTCTTCACACAGCGACTCCATGATGGGCTCCAACCAGCGCATCTGGGGTTACGAGACAAACTTCGGTGGACTCGCGGATCTCGCAGTGGTGAAGGCCAACCAGTTGATGCCAAAGCCTGCTCACCTCACATGGGAAGAGTCAGCTGTCAACGCATTGTGCAACTCCACCAGCTATCGCATGCTTGTGTCGAAGAACGGCGCGAACATGAAGCAGGGCGATGTCGTTCTCATCTGGGGCGCATCTGGCGGCATTGGTGCCTATGCAGTTCAGTACGTGTTGAACGGCGGCGGTATTCCAGTTGCTGTTGTTTCGTCTGAAGAAAAGGCAGCAATCCTTCGCGAGATGGGTTGTGAGCACATCATCAACCGCAAGACCGCGAACTACAAGTTCTGGAATGATGACAACACACACAACGAAAGTGAATGGCGTCGTTTGGGTGGAGACATTCGTGCACTTGTTGGCGAAGATCCGGACATCGTGTTCGAGCACCCAGGCCGCAGCACATTTGCTGCATCGATCTTCGTGGTGAAGAAGGGCGGCACCGTTGTTACGTGTGCAGCAACCAGTGGCTTCATGATGGAGTTCGACAACCGCTACTTTTGGATGCGTTTGAAGAAGCTTGTTGGTTCACACTTTGCGAACTACAAAGAGGCATACGAAGCAAACCGTCTCATTGAAAAGGGAATGATTCATCCTGTGATGTCGCAGGTGTTCACACTCGACAATGTTGGCGAAGCTTCGTACCAAGTGCACAGCAATCAGCATGAAGGAAAGTTGGGCATCTTGTGCTTGGCTCCTGAAGAAGGTCTTGGTGTTGACAACCACGAACTTCGTGCCAAGGTTGCAAACAAGCTCAACTGGTTCCGTCGCTAGTACTTCTCGAAGAAAAGACACATCATGTTGCTTACAGAAATCGATCACATTGCCATCGCAGTCCGCGACCTTGAAGCTGCAATTGAGTATTACCAAAAGGCTTTTGGCGCCACCGTTGATCACCGCGAAGTCGTGGAGTCTGACGGTGTTGAAGAAGCATTGTTGAAAGTTGCAGAGAGCTACATCCAGCTGCTCACACCAACGAACCCAGACTCACCAGTGGCCAAGGCCATTGAGAAGCGCGGCGAAGGACTTCACCACATTGGCTACCGAGTCAATGATTGTGCAGAAGCTCTTGCAGCAATGATTGCTGCCGGTGCAACTCCTATCGACAAGGCACCTCGTCCTGGTTCACGTGGCACCACGGTTGCATTCATGCATCCAAAGGGCAGCTTCGGAACACTCATCGAGCTCGTTCAGGAATAATCCTCCTCATGCACTGAGGTGCATGGACAAATTGTGCGGATGCGGTTAAACACTCTGCATGCGTGAACTTGTATGGGCTGTCATCGGGCTGCTGTCAGGGTGGCATGCATTGGTTGTTGCTCAACGTGATGTTGTGCGCCTTCGTTCAACAGGCGAAACCTTTGGTCACGGGAGTGCAACAGAGTTTTCTTTTCTCTCCTTTGTTGTGGCCGCAGTCAGCTCTGGTTTGTGGTGGTGTGCTGCGCAGAAGTTTGATCACGACATCACGGTGCTGAGTTACGG
>CALBSD010000016.1 GCA_937927625.1 uncultured Actinomycetes bacterium
CCGAAGGACGCCATTTCTTGTCGGCTCTGCTCACCGACAGCTTTGCGCCGGTGGAGTCCGAACAACTGGTGCAGTGGTGGAGATCAATGGACGGCGCAAGTAATCGATCCGTCATCTTCCCACTGCCTCAACGACCCACTTCTTCCATCAAGGTGTTGCAGCAACTCTGCAATGCCACCATGCAACTCGTTGAAAGCGCCATCCCCATGCCCGCTTTCGACACTATTGAACTTCTGTAAGAAAAGCAGGAGAGCGTTAGCCAAAGTTAACCAGCACGGGCAGATTAGAAGACTTCACGCAACTATTCGCCACGCAACGTATTGCAACACTTGCAAATTTTCTGAATTTAAATCTTTAACTGATGTATTTATCAATCAATAGTATGGCGACAGCCCCTACAACTTGAATAAATACCAACAGAATTGCAACATTTCTCACTGCGTTACTTTGCTTTTGAATTCCCCGGGTATCAATCCTCGAAATGCTTGAAATGACTACAGCAAACGACAAAAGTCCCCCACCTAATGTCAACATCAGCACTATACGACTCTCTGTGCTCATATCTTTTTTGACTGTGCTGATGCTCCCCAAAGCAAAACTTATTGCAGTAACAAAGAAAGTCACAGTTTGCATCAAACGTGAATGAGATTCACTCTCCTTCTCCGCAATCTCATCTTTGAGAACATGCAACTTTAAATGAATATCTTCCGATGCTTTCTGCGATCGTTCTTCGAATTTTTTAGTGCTTTCGTCTTTAATGAGTTCTGACTGTCTAGTTCTTAGGACAAATTCACGTTCTCGAATTATCTGTTCAGAAAAAGTTCGGACAAACTCATTTGATCCTGAAAGTGAATTGAGAGCAGAGTCAAGATCAGCTATAGCCTGATCAAAATCCCCTATCTCCCTGTGTCCAGTTGCAAGGCGAAAATAACCAACACCTGTTGATACGTCTTTCCTATCAAGAGCGATTTTTGCATATTTCACCAATAAAGGGCCTTGATTCTTCATCTTGTAACTAAGCCAAACAGCATGGATAATTACATCGACACAATATGAACGAAGCGGATCAGACTCCACTTCTCGCCAAAGTTGTTCGAATTTATTTTCGTATTGATCCGGATTCTCCGAAGTATTTAACTCGACAAAAAGCCTCATAGACCGAATCAAATTGCTTCCTTCCCAGGAATCTCCTAGCACATTTATAATTCGCGTAATTTGCTCATAGGAAAATAAAAACCGTGCACGATTAAGCAAGATGTATGCACGAAAACGTTCCTTCGGATTGTTGAAATCACAAACGGATGGTTCCTGTCGTCGACCCCTGGTAGACCAAGCTATTCGTCCCGCAATTAAAGTTATTTGCACTTCATTAATCAGCTTTTCTCTGAAAGCGCTCTCAATCCAGAGTTCGATTTCACGAATTGATTCCTCTATTGGCAATTCAGTAGACATCCAATGACAAATTTCATTGGCAAGCGCAAAAGCTGCATCGGCATTGCGTGTTTCTAGTTGTTGCAGAAGTTCTTTGAGCTTCAAACTAAAATCTGATACCGAATTCAAGCCTTCAGATTTCCACTGTTGAATTATGTCAACAGATGTTTCACGCTGATCGGTGGCACCTGCAACTTTTAAGACATCCTCCAAAATTGGCATATCTTCCCTAACATTCTTTGGCCATTTATTGAACTGAACAGTCAGAACCATACATCAATATCGATTATCTAGAGATATCTAGGCAATTTCAAGAATCATATTTTCCCAAACTTTTTCGAATGTGGACTCATCTAAAATTCAAGAATGTCTGATTTCATCGCCGTTGATAGAAAAATGGAAATTAAACGCCCATTTATAATGGGAATTGTTAATGCATCTCCAGACTCCTTCAGCGATGAAGGGAGATACAGAACAGTTCAGTCCCAGTTAGATCGCGCGAGAACTGTCATTGAATCTGGCGCAGACATTGTTGATATTGGTGCTCAAACTGCCTCTACAGATGTTCCGGAAATTAGCGAGCAAGAGGAAATAGATCGATTGATGCCAATCTTGAATTGGACGCTCTCTAATTCTGATGCGCTCGTCTCTATTGATACATACCGATCTGCGGTTGCTCGTGAAGCCCTTTCGGCAGGCGCTCACATAATCAATGACATTGGATTCCTTCATGACAACAACATGATTGAAACTATTAGAGACTCAGGAGCTGGCTACATACTGATGCACAATCCCGGCCCGCCCAAAGTATTGCTAAAGAATTACGATTTTTATTCGAATGTTGTAGACAACGTTCTTGAGGCGATGATTCAAAAAAATCAACAACTCATTTCTGGAGGGGTTCTATCCGAACAAATCATTCTTGATCCTGGTCCCGATTTTGCAAAATCACATACTCAGACAGTTGATGTACTAAGAAATATCGATCAATTAGCTTCTATCGGACGACCATTGTTGTTACCGATTTCGCGTAAAGGTTACATTGGAGCAGTCACAGGCAGACCACCTTCTGAACGCTTGGCCGGAACACTTGCCTCAATCGGATTTAGTCTCAACATTACGAGATCAATAGTTTTCCGAGTACATGACGTAGCTGAAGCGGTCGACTTCATAAAAGTCTGGGATCTTCTGAATCAATATCTTGAAATTGAAGAGTGAGAGAATGCAATCTAACCGAAGTGGATATTTTCGCGGCCCCTAATCAGTGACTGCAACGGTCCGCGCGGATACACGCCATAAGCAGGCAAACGATGACGCCATTCACTGGGGCAATGCTCTGGTGCAACTTCACTCAATGGTTCCAACACAAATCGACGCTCGGCAAAACGAGGATGTGGAATCACCAGCTCTTCGCTCTCAATTCGAGCATCGTCATAAAACACAATGTCGAGATCTAACGTGCGAGGACCCCACCGAATCACGCGCACACGATCCGCATCAGCTTCCACCTTGTTGAGGTGACGCAACAACGCATATGGGTCGAGGTCCGTCGCAATGACCGCCACCATATTGAGGTACGGGCCTTGATTATCCGGGCCGCCCACGGGGTCGGTCTCAAACACCTGCGACTGCGCCACCACATGACCGATGTGGTCAATGCCGTAACGCAAGTACTCCACACGGTCACCCAGGTTGGAGCCCAAGGCCACAATCGCGCGGTGTTGCAAGGCCTCTAAAGACATGGCTTCTGTCTATCTGCCAAACCTGCTCCGTGGCTACCAATAGAGCGCCCCGTGACTACGGTAAAGACATGGTTGAGCGGGTTTCTTACGACGAATTCAGCATGTTCAACGAGAACGCTGCGGAATATGGCATTGCATATGCGGGCCCGCCAACGGTGAGTCGCGAGACCATCCCGATGGGTGATGGTCGCAATATGTCGGCACTCAAATGGGGTTCCGCAGAACCGCAATTGGTGTTCATTCATGGTGGTGCGCAAAACGCACACACCTGGGACACCGTGGCGCTTGCGCTCAACATGCCGCTTCTGTGCATCGATCTTCCTGGGCATGGACATTCTGATTCCGCCGCACCGTTCGACCCTGCCGCTGCACCACTGCAACAAAATGCTGCCGACGTTGCTCGCGTGATTCAAGCCCTTGCCCCCAACGCAACTGCAGTCATTGGCATGTCGCTTGGTGGCCTCACCACCATCGCACTCGCTCGAGATTTCCCACAGCTCGTTCGCAAGATGGTGTTGGTGGACATCACGCCCGGGGTGAACCAAGACAAGACAAAGCAGATCACTGACTTTGTGAATGGCCCTGCAACATTCCCTTCGTTCGAAGAATTGTTGAAGCGCACGATTGAGTTCAACCCCACGCGCACCGTGGAAAGTTTGCGTCGCGGCATTTTGCATAACGCATTACAACTAGAAGACGGCTCTTGGGTGTGGCGATACCGTCGCGAAGGTGCTCCCCCACTGCCAGAGATGAAGGCCGCAGTGAACGAAGGCGAACAGCGCCCATCAACTGCAGTGTTGTGGGATGCCATTCAGCATTACGGCAAGCCGCTCATGTTTGTTCGTGGCATGCGCAAACAAAGCGTTGTCTCTGATGAAGACGAAGCAGAACTTCGCAAGCGCGCATCAAGCATTCGTGTAGAACACGTTCAAGAGGCAGGCCACAGCGTGCAAGGCGATACGCCGTTAGAACTTGCTGCGTTAATTCAGGACTTCATCAAGAACTGAAGTGCTTGCGCTGTGATGGCGCGATCAATACCCACCACTAAGTGTCGGTTCACATACACCGACTGATATGTCCAACCCATGCGCTTCGCCATTGTGCGGGCTGCATACGGCGGCACCACAGGGTCTCCCCGCGCAATCGTGACCATCACGTTTGCATCAGATGCGTTCTTGTCAGCATCGATGTTGCCCAGCACCAGGGAGGACTCTGGCAGGTCTTTGCAGAACGCATACACCGCAGCTTCGGAGCCAATATGAATCAGTCGCGTGTGCGAATCCATGTTGGCCTTGTACATCTGAGCGATGCGTGCAGCTGCTTTCTTGCTTACATCTGCACACAGTGCATACGCAGTTGCAACTGTTGGCGCAGCGCCACCCAGACCCAGCAGGGCTTCAGAATCCCCTGTAGATGCTGAGGTAATCGCGACAAACAGTTCCTGAGGTACACCGGTTGACAGTGCCGCAGTGCCCGCACGTGCAATCGTTTCGTAGTTTGCACCACCCGCAATTCGTCCAAGACGCAGAGCGGTTTTGAACTTATTCAGTTCCTTTGCCACGTTGGCATTCATGGGGCACGAGATATGCGATGCACACCAATGCATTGCTTCCACCACTGCGGCTTCCGATGACTGAATCTGCTTGTCGGCCAACATTGTTTGCGATACGGCTGGATCAGATGGCGAGTCCAACACCATTGCGTCCACTACATCAGGATGCAACATCTTCAATACTGCAGAAGCTGTTGCGCCTGTGCCCCACGCCATTACAGAAACCTTGCGGATTGATAATTCCCGACGGACCGCGTCAAGGTCATCGGATGCTGCAAGTGTTGACACCATGTGTTCATTTCCCGACGGCATCGGCGAATCAACAGAACCACGTGGTGCAATTCCCACAATGTTGAAACTGCGAACATCTGCGCCCATGGTTAATGGTGCACGTTCCACCAACACACGCGCCGAGTCACCGAAGTGACGGTCAGGTAACAAGAACAAGGTGCGCGCTGACTTTTTCTTGGTTGCTACACGTCGAAATATTCCAAGTGCAACCTTTGGACCATCAGGCAAGGCGTAATCAACAGGCACCTCTATCTGTGCACATTCAATACCGCCACACGGCAACCATTCCAAGGCTGGCTGAGTAGTTGTCGGAGCGGTTGACTGCGACGAAGAACCTGAACACGCGCTCACCGCCAACAGCGCAAAGCACAGCGCTGCAGAAAAAAGCCTGCGAGGCATCATGACTTACCGTCGAGTGGATGTACGAAGAGCGACCACAACAGTATTTGACACTATCGGGCGAAAATCGCCACCAGGAGCGGGGTCACGATGAGTCCAGGCAACAGGGACCCGAGTTTGATCTTCTTGATCTCCAGCAGATTGAGGCCGATGGCCAACACACTGAAGCCACCCGCGGCAAACATCTCGATGCGCATGCGGTCGGTGAGAAGTGAATCAAGTCCGGTTCCGCCCAGCGTGAGTAGCCCCTGCACGATGAACACACTGATGGCGCTGAACGCAGCTCCGATGCCATACGCCGCGACAAAGATGATCGACATGAAGCCGTCGAGGGTTCCTTTGATGATGTACAACTGTGGCGTCTTGCCACTGGCGTCTTCGATGGCGCCGAGAATTGTCATGGGACCGATGCAGAACAACAGCGTTGCAGTGACGAAGCCTTGAACGAACTTGCTTTCGTCCCCCCCGCCCTTTGCAAAACGCTTCTTGAGGAAAGACCCGATTGATTCGAGGCGTTCTTCAATTTTGAGAAGTTCGCCAATGATGGCGCCGACTGTCATCCCAACAAGTGGAAACACCAAGTTGTGCGTGTCCATCACATTGCCGATACCCATTACCAATGTGGCGAGGCCAATGACCTGCACGACAATGATGCGAATGTTTTCTGGAATGCGATGGCCGATGAAATAGCCGACACTTCCACCAATCAGCACTGTTGCTGTATTGATGAGAGTTCCTAATCCACGCATGATTCCTACGCTACTCATTTGTTGCATATTGGCTATCGTCAATGAGGTGCCCGTCACCCATCTCGCAAACGAAATCATTTCTGTTGAGATTGATTCAGATGCTGGTGCGCGAATCACATCGATTCGCATTAATGGCGAAGAGGTCTTGGTGACCAAAAGTTCCAGCACATACGACTGGGGTCTC
Organism: uncultured Actinomycetes bacterium; assembly: GCA_937927625.1. Classification (GTDB taxonomy): domain Bacteria; phylum Actinomycetota; class Acidimicrobiia; order Acidimicrobiales; family Ilumatobacteraceae; genus UBA2093. The sequence continues at coordinate 6,349 of CALBSD010000016.1, forward strand.
TACGTCATGGTCCCCTATGCCGGGCGTGTGCGAGATGCCAAGTTGTCATTTCAAGGCGCTGTTTATTCATTGCCTGTCGTAACAAACGGTCATGCACTTCATGGAACAGTGATGCATGAGGCATGGACCCGCGAACAACTCAACGAATCCTCTGCTGTCTTCTCCACAACTTTGGGAAACAACTGGCCGTTCCGTGGAGATTGCTCTTATCGCATTTCAGTCCTGCCGGATCGGCTTCGATGTGAATTGTCCGTCACTGCACACGACGATATGCCCGTGCAATTGGGGTGGCATCCATGGTTCCGTCAGGGCGTTGCAGACACAGACTTCAATGCAATGTTGAAGCGCGATGAAACAGGAATCACAACGTCGGAACGTGTCGAGCCAGCGACTGCGAACATTGACGATTGTTTTCTCGAACCAAACAAGTGGCCGCGTGTTGTTCTGGGCGACATCACACTCGAAGTCGCAAGCGATTGCCCGTTCTGGGTTCGTTACGACGCGCCCTCAGGCGATGCATGCATCGAACCACAATCGGGTCCACCCAATGGAATCAATGACGCGCCCCTAGTTCTGAAGGCCGGCGATATGTTTACTCGTTGGATGGAACTGCGAGTAATGGGCGTTTAGATATCCCATTTTGCACGCATGCGACGCAATGCCTGCGTGCGAATGTCATTCCACGTGCCGCCCACAATGTTGCGAACAGTGCCTAATGACGGAACTTTCTCAGCATGATTCACTGTGGCGCGCCACTGATCAAACTGGTGGCTAGCACCTCGGAATGTGGTGTCACGTAGGAACCGTTCGACGTAGTTCAACAAGTCGTCTTCCGTCCATGTGCGTTCGTAATTCGTGCGCAATGGTTCACCACTTGTCACGCCGACTTCGTTACATGCGGCAGTCCACGAACCAAACAACTGCACGATGCGCGCAACGCTGGGGCCCTTCACTCGACCTTCACGAATTAATGCTGTGTAGTTCTGGTGACTCAACGGCTTCACCATGAGACTTGATGCAAGCAAGGCGGCGCGCGCACGATCACGCGATGCGACGATGGCTTCACTCTCCACACGCACTTGTGGTTGCACTAATTCGTCGGCACCAAGAATCAACCAATCGACGGGACGCGCAGCTGCAGTCACATCAGTAATCGGAGCATTTAGGGCAGTCGCAATTTCTTCGAGAGTGACGCCAGGTTTGTCTTGCAAGTAACGAGCGATCTGCTGGGTCATCTCAGTACGACGTTCTGCTTTCGTCGGACCACGTCGCGCACGTGTGCGAACCGGTGGGGCTGTGGGATGTGTTTCAGTGAGGTACGAGTCCTGAGGGACAGATGCGACCACCGAGGCTGATGCAGCAATTGAGGGCGTGCCCGCAAAACGAACGACGAACTCTCCAAGGGTGCGCACGTGTTCGCGCTGCACGGTGTTCTCAGGGGTGACAAGTCCTAGTTGTTGCAGAACCCAGGCCGTGGATTCAGGCAATTGCGAGACAGAAAGCTCTTCAGACACAGCTAAAGACCGTACCTGCAATTACCTGAATACTTGGGTAACGAAAGCGAAACCCGCTATTCCTCTATGTAGGTATAAATGACGACAAGCGTGCTCCCAGCCGCGAATGGCCCTTCTGGACCGTTTAGTTCGTTCAGCGCCAGGACTTGTTCGTCAAAAAACCTCGCACCAATGAACTCATTGGTGCGAGATGGATTAACAAACCAAATGGTTTCGTCTTCCCCTGTCACCTCTGGATTTTCGACTACGAGGCCACGACTACTGAAAATCTTGAGGAGACCCCTTCGCGCATCCGTAAGACCACCTTTAACGAGATGGAGTTCCGAGAAATATCCCGCGGTTGGGAAGCCAAAGAAATCTCCGAACTCCGAACTTGGGAACTCCACACCAGGAAGGCTCTTTGTATAGCTCGCCCACCATGTTGGTTCTGGCAGCGGAACGTCAACTCCACATTCCTTCCCAGGATCTGGAAGTTCTTTCTTTGCAATTACGTTTGCAGCAACTTTTGTCGTACAGAAATTAATGCCGACGCTTGAATGCCCTTCACCGGTGTATTTCACCAAGACCGAGCCTTGAATGTTCTTGCTCATTTTTTCTGCCCACCGAAATGGAGTTGCAGGATCTTTGTCGCCTCCGATTATCACTATGGGAGCAGAGCCGGAATAGTTAATTGCTATTGGCTTTGGATTGTCGTACTTGTTTCCACAGTAGGCCGATTCAAACCAATACTTATCCGCAAGTCGGAAATACCAAGGAGCCTTTCTTTTAGCCACCTTCAACGTACTACCAGGGTTCTTAACACCCTTGTCCGCAATTCCACTTGCGCATTGAATGATTTCAAACGAATCAGTGCTAGTCGAATAATGGCCCTTCTCATCTCTGCCGTTGTATTCATCAGCTAATTTCAAAAGCGCAACACCATCACCATTACGCGCATCTTGTAGTGCTTCAGCAAGAACAGGTCGAATACTGTCGTCACTATAAAACGCCTGCTTTGTCGCGGTATCGAGTGTCGCGGCATTCACGTATCGTCCGCTCTTTGTGACGATGGAATTCTCATCAAGTTCCTTCTCCAACGCCAACCAATCAGCATTGAAATCAGAAGTGGTGAATTTGCAATCGGAGTTGTCGTTGCACCATTCAGCGAACCGGTTATAGGAGTCTTCAAAACCTATGGGTTGAGTAAAAAGACTTTCCTCTGGGGTATCACCTACGGGGTCGAATGCACTGTCTAGCAACATCGATTCAACATTGTTTGGGAACAACGTTGCGTAGACACCGCCGAGGTACGTGCCATATGAATATCCCAAGTAGTTGATTTTCTTCGAACCCATGGACTCACGCATGAGGTCCATATCTCGTGCTGTGTTTTCTGTGGAGAAGAATTTCAATGTGTCACCAAATTTCTTCTCACAAGGATCACCCAGTTTGTAGAAAAATTCGAGAGCCTTTTCTTCTTCTTTCGTATCCGGGGTTGGATCAACCATCAACGATTGGTCAAGTTCCTTGTCGGTATGACAACGCAGTCCACCCGAACGATCAACACCTCGCGGGTCAAAACTTACAAAGTCGAATTCCTGAATTTCCAACCTGTATGCAAGTGACTCACCGTATGAAGCTAAGAAACCAAATCCCGATTCACCCGGGCCACCCGGGTTCATCAGCACCACACCTTTTGATTTCCCCTCAGTGGCTGGGAGACGAATCATTGCAATGTCAATGGTGTCTCCCTTGACATTCTTGTAATCAAGTGGTGCCGTCACTGTGGCGCATTCAAAGGGCGCTTTCGGAGCATCTTTGCCCTCGCACGCTGCCCACTGAACGGGCTTCACAAACCGATCTAAGGGACGGGCCAGTTTCTCAGACCCGGCATCGCAGCCCGCCAGCGCAACCAGCAAACCCAATGAAATAGCGATATTGGTTGCTTTATAGGACTTTCTCATGGCATGCCTTTTATTACGGGGACGTTTTCGTCCTTAATAACACACAGGTCCGCCAAACCCCATTCTCTTAAAACCTGACGGGATTTGTCGGGAATTGGCTAGCCTCATATCTCTATGCAGTTCCCCGTCAATCTCAACCTCGTCGGACGCCCCGTCCTTGTGGTGGGTGGCGGTCGCATTGCCTTCCGCAAAGTGCAGCAGTTACTCGCCGCCGGCGGAGACATCACCGTGCTCGCACCACAGATCATCGATGACTTCAAAGATCTGCCTGTGACGCTCGTCCATCGCGAGTACGCCACCGGCGATGTCGCGAAGTTTCGTCTCATCATCACCGCAACGGGCAACACCCCTGTTGACCAAGCCATCTTCGACGAATGCGAAGAGCTCGGCATCTGGGTGAACAGCGCCGACGATCCTGAGCGTTGCTCGTTCACTCTTCCCGCAGCATTTCGTCGCGGCCCCGTAATGATCACGGTGTCCACCGGTGGCGCAAGCCCCGCACTTGCATCGTTCCTTCGTTCCGAACTCGAACAGCTTGTTGGCCCCGAGTTCGCAGATATTGCAGGAACACTCGCTGCACAACGCGCACAGTTCCATGCCAATGGAATCTCTACTGAAGATGTCGACTGGAAGCCCATCATTCGCGAAGCATTGCAAGAGGCCGCTGTGGAATGCCCGCATCTTTTGCAGTCACTCTCCCCTGTTGAGGCAACAGCGTGACCGTTCATCTTGTTGGCGCAGGTCCTGGTGACCCTGAACTTCTCACGTTGAAGGCAGCGCGCCTTATTGCCGAAGCAGATGTCATCGTGCACGACTACTTGTCGAACGATTCCATTCTTGAAATGGCTAAGCCCGGTGCTGAGTTCATTGACGTTGGCAAGAAACCCGGCAATCCCACACCACAAGAACTCATCAACTCTCTGTTAGTGCACCTTGGTACGCAACACCTCAATGTGGTGCGTCTTAAAGGTGGCGATCCGTTCGTGTTTGGTCGCGGTGGCGAAGAAGCACAAGCCTTGATGGAAGCACGCATTCCTTTCACAGTTGTTCCTGGCATCACATCTGCCGTTGGTGTTCCTGCTGCTGCAGGCATCCCGGTTACTCATCGCAATGTCTCCCCCGCTTTCACTGTTGTCACTGGACACCGTGAAACTGGTGGCGCTGCAGGCATTGAGTGGGAATCACTCGCAAAAGTGGGCGGAACCATTGTTGTTTTGATGGGTGTTTCTGAGCGCGCCATCATCGCCCAACGCCTCATGGATGGCGGCTTGTCTGCAGAGACTCCTGTTGCCGCTGTGCGCTGGGGTACTCGCGCCGAACAGCACACCACACGCACCACCTTGGGCGGACTTGCAACAGCAGCACTCAAAGCTCCAAGCACCATCGTGATTGGCGCAGTTGCTGCATACGAATTCATCTCTGGTGTGCACATTGACTCTTTGGTGGCAGGTCAGTAATGCGTCGCTCTATTGATGTTGTGCAAATTGAATTAGGCGACATGCCTGAGGGCCTGGATGACCCAACGCCAGTGTCATGGACAGTTGCGGTTAGCGATGACTACGACGATGCAGAACCACGTGTGCAACTCACAGTAGAGCGCATTGGCGAAGCCGGCGACGGTTTGGTTGCACACCTCAGCGCAAACAATGCGCGACGTTTACGTAAGGCCCTTGCGGATGCACTCCGCGAAGTGGGCGAACCCACCGAATAACTCTCTGAACCACCGACCGATATCGATCTCATCAAAGGACAAGCAATGACAACCATCAGCTTTAACCCAGCAATTGCACCAGCACCATTTCCTCGTGACTTGTACGAAGAGCAGATGCGTGACATCGCCCGCTTCGAGATTGCGATTGATCAGTTCTTAAAGGGCGAGATCAGCGACGATGTCTTCCGTGTGATGCGCTTGAACAACGGCATCTACGGTCAACGCCAAGGCGGCACCAACCAGATGATTCGTATCAAGTTGCCTGCTGGTTCCATTACGCCAGAACAGTTCGACCTCATGGCCGACCTTTCTGTTGAGTTCTCTCGCGGCTGGGGCCACATCACAACACGTCAGAACATTCAATTCCACTACGTCGACTTGCGCAAAGTTCCTGAAGTGATGCGTCGCATTGCTGATGTTGGTCTGACCTCTCGTGAAGCATGTGGTGACACGGTGCGCAATGTGATGGCTTGCCACCTCGCAGGTGCATGCCCATACGAAAAGATCGACGTCACACCATGGGCAGAAGCAACCTTCCGTCACTTCGTACGCAACCCACTGGGTCAGCGTTTGCCTCGCAAGTTCAAGGTGAACTTCTCTGGCTGCTCCACTGACTGTGGTCAGGCAATGTTCAACGACGTCGGAGTTGTTGCAACCACTCGCACACGCGAAGACGGCACCATTGAGCCTGGATTCCGCATCTACATCGCCGGCGGTCTTGGCGCAACGCCACACCCCGCGCTTGCACTGGAAGACTTCACCACTCGCGAAGACCTCTTGCCCACCATCGAAGCCGCATTGCGCGTATTCGAACAGACCGGCAACCGCGACAACAAGTTGCGCGCACGTTTGAAGTGGGTTGTCGATCAGCTCGGCATCGATGAAGTGCGTCGTCGTGTTATCAAGATTCGCCACACACTTCCTGCATCCAGCACATGGCCTGGTGGCATCCCACCCGAAGTCATCGCAGCAGGTGACGCAGCAGCCGGTCGTCTTGCCGAAGGTGAAATTTCACAAGTGGGTCAAGGCGTTCGCGTTGAGCTGAACAGCAGTGATCCATTCCGTCGTTGGGAAAATGCCAGTGTCATTCGCGGCGCCGCAAACGGCACCGTCTCTGCTGTTGCCTATGCAGCACTTGGCGACATCACCGCAGATCAGTTCCGCGGACTCGCGGCGATTCAGCGTCATTTCCAAAGCGATGTGCGCCTCACAAACCGTCAGAACGTTGTGTTCCGTGGTTTGCAGCCTGATCAGATGCGCGATCTCTATGACCGCCTCGATGCAATCGGCATGGCTCGCCCTGGTGCAGAGCTTGCGCGTGACGTTGTTGCTTGCCCAGGTGCAGACACCTGCAACATCGCAGTGACCCAGTCACGCGGTTTGGCAAACGCCATTGGCCAGAAGCTGGAAGAAGAAGGCCTCTCAGAAGTCGGCGGCGTTCGCATCAACATTTCTGGTTGCACCAACAGCTGTGGTCAGCATCACGCCAGCGACATTGGCTTCTTCGGTGCCGAGCGTCGTGCACATGGCAAGTCATTGCCTGGCTATCAGATGCTTCTCGGTGGATACGTGGGCGAAGAGCAGATTCACTTCGGCGAGAAGGCACTGCGTCTTCCTGCGAAGAATGCACCAGAAGGTGCAGCTCGCGTGATTCGTCGTTTCAATGACGAGCGTTCTGCAGGCGAGACCTTCCAAGGTTGGTTGGCACGCAGCGGTGGCGCAACAGCAGTTGCTGAAGGCTTGAAGGACCTTGACAATGTGCCAGAGCCAGACGCAGCACCTGACTTCTTCATTGACTACGGCGAAACCGGACCATTCTCTGGTGAAGTCGGCGACTCTGAGTGCGCCGTCTGATCTGATTCATCACTGCGCGACTGATGTCGCGTAATTAACCAGCAGGGGTTGCAGTCGTACTCCACACTGACGTGAGTTGGCCTTGCTTTGTCTTGGCTGAAACTTGCGCATCAATTCTGTAGTTCGCAACAAATGGGATGACGCCCTTCGCGGTACATACATGCGTTTTCTTCACGCAGGAGACGAGCCATGAAAACGTTGCACCGTTGTGCTGAGGAATTGACGTGTTGACGACTGTCCACTTTAGAGATGTCATCGTGCCCCACTTCAATGTTGCGGTGAGAGTGCGCGATCCAATGCGTAGTCCATTTAACGAACTAGAGAATGAAGCGGGAACGCCCGACGGCTTCGTGGCATTTACAAATGAGATCTTGCGAGTGGGCGACTTAGCTGTTGTGCCGTTCACTCCAAAGGCCCACCAGCCACCAGATTCACCACCCATGGGGTGACCATCATCGGACATCACATTCCAGTGCACGCCATACCAACCACGCGTCATTGAAGACACCGGCGCAGAGATACGGGAGAAGTCTCCCTGCGCCGATGACGTCAACGTTGATGCATGGTTGATACCCGCTGCATCAAGAACTGTGATGTAGTCATCAGGATTTGAGCCCAGGCCCGCCTCCCCCGCCAACAACTCAACAACTGTTGGTGCTTTCTTGAGATTCTGATTCGCCATTGGGGCAGTTGCACGTAGTGGGGCGTGCGCCGACGCAACGGTAGAAATACCGAAAGCCGACGTCACGAGGACGCCGGCAATCAGCCACTTCTGTGAACGCGAGTTACGCAGCATCAGTTGCAAGAACCTTCTTGCCCCACTGCAAACGAACATTGGTGCCAACACCGAGACGGTTGACAATGCCACCCTTCACGGAGAAATTGACGGTGCCGTTAGCGGCAACTTTGGCGCTGCCGAGAACAGTTCCCTTTGGAGTCACGACCTTGTATGTACGGCCAACATTCAATGGCGTGTCTGTTGCCTTCAAGGACAACACCTTTGCACCAGCTTTGCCGCTCAACTTTGCAGAGAACTTTCCAGCTAGTGGAAGATCGCGTGGATTGAATCCTCCTGGCTTGCTACAGAAAGATTCTGCGGCTGCAGCTGCAGCTGTTGGCACATTGCCGGTTGTCTCGAACACGTTTGATGTGCTGGTTCCGATAGTCAAACTTGGGGTATTACCCACTGTTGTCCAGTTGTCATACAACGTGTCTTCGATTGTGTCGTTTGCATTGCAGATTGGGTCAACGGTTGCCCCAATTGCAGCAGGTGTGGACGTCGATGCAAGAACTCCGACGCCTTGATCAGTCACATCGCAGTACTGCATTGTTGGGAAGTAGATCTTTGCTCCAAGGCTTGATGAACTTCCTGATGCGTATCCGTAGTTTGCGGCTTTCACATCAGCAAGTTTTGGCAGCTTCACGGCAATTGTGAATAGCTGAGCATCACGTGCGGTGTATCCGCCGTTGATGGCTTGCAAGCGGAAGTTGTCAAACACGATGGAGTTCACACGCTTCAACGTTGCATTCGCAGGGTCAACAACTGTTTTTAATGTTGCGTCATATCCCAGACCATGCACAACGCGTACTTCAGGAAGGATGAAAGCTCCACTTGCTGCGCGCGGCATAAACACTTCCAACTTTGTGGTCTCATACACGCCATCAGGATTCGCCTTCGTGCGAGGGCCACTGCATCCGTGACCGGGAGCAAAGCCCACGAGATACGTGGCGTTCGTGGTGGTGGTATCGATAGCCACACCAGACATGCCAGCCACATACACACCAATATGAGCTTGAGCGGCCGGTGCCGCAACGGCAAGGAAGGATCCAGCAAGTGCTGTTGCCACAAGGGCACGGAGGGTTCGGCGTGCTGCCATGAAATGTCCTTTCACAGGGGTTTTCTATACAGACCATCCGAACCACGGAAAAGTTCCCCGTGTGACAAAAATGGCAGAATGAAACCCATGAGCGGGGACGTGAAGGTCATTGACCATTTCTGGAATGAGCGCACAAGCGTCGTCCTCGCCGCTCGTGATGACATCTTGTTCATTCCATACATCGGACCATCCCTCTGCGACGAAGACGAGTTCGATGACTTCCGCATTGATGCATCGTTCTTTTCTCGCGGTGTAGTCGGTGGTGGCCTTGATCTCGAAGTCACTCCAGGTCTCCTTCCGCTTCCATCACAGGGCTGGATGGGAACCCCAGGCTTGGAAATCAATCGTGATGGTCAACGCCTCTCGCTAGACCTTCGTCTCACTGAAACAACTTGGGACAGAGGTATTGACGAAACCTGCTGTGTGCTCATTGATTCACAGAACAGCATTTCCGCCGAGTTAGTGCTGTCGCTCAGAGAATCCAATGTCTTCACCGTTGATATGACGGTGAAGAACTTGGCCGGCAGTGCAATAGAGATTCTCTCGGCGCAATTCAATATTCCCGTTGGTGATCGCGCAGCTGAGGTACTGACACTTGGTGGACGACATGCGATGGAAGCAGTACAGCAACGCTCTACATGGGAACGTTCGCGCATTGCAATCGAGAATCGCACCGGTCGCACGTCGCACGAACAACTCGGTGTTGTCTTCGCGGGTACTCCTGGTTTCAGCGAACAGCAGGGCGAAGTGTGGGGATTCCATCTTGCATGGAGTGGAAACTTCCGCATCATGTGCGACGGCGTCACCGAAACACGCAAAACAGTGCAGCTAGGTGAAATGCTGCAATCACACGAAGCCGTTGTACAACCTGGTGAGGCTTATCGATCTCCCACAGTCATCGTTTCCTATTCCTCAGATGGGCTCAGTAGCTGCTCACAAACTTTCCATGAATACGTTCGCAGTTCCCAACCATTCATCAAACGACCTGTCGTACTCAATACGTGGGAAGCGGTCTATTTCAATCACGACATCGAAACGCTGTCGTCGTTGGCCACAGTTGCAGCAGAAGTGGGCATCGAACGCTTCGTTCTTGATGATGGCTGGTTCACAGGACGGCGCAACGATACGGCTGGACTGGGAGACTGGGATGTTGATACATCCGTTTGGCCCGATGGTTTGGAGCCGATCATTTCTCATGTTCGTTCATTAGGGATGGACTTTGGGTTGTGGTTTGAGCCAGAGATGGTGAACCCCAACAGTGACCTCTATCGCGCTCATCCAGAGTGGGCACTCGATGGCACGCTCACCCACCCCATCCTTGGGCGCAACCAACTTGTCCTCAATCTTGCTCGGGCCGATGTTCGCGAATACTTGTTCCAGAGAATTGATGCCCTGCTCACTTCATACGAGATTGCATACGTGAAATGGGATCACAATCGCCCTCTCATTGGCGGGGCATCTCATCAACAAACACAAGGGTTTTATGCGCTTCTCGACCAACTCAATCAACATCACCCTGAGGTGCAATTCGAGTCGTGCGCATCAGGCGGCGGTCGCATTGATGCGGGAGTGGCGACACGCGTAAATCGCTTCTGGGCCAGCGATTCCATCGACGCACTTGACCGACTTGAAATTCAAAAAGGACTTTCCACTTTCATGCCAATTGAGATGTTGGGAAGCCACATTGGCTCGCCCACGTGTCACACCACAGGTCGCAAACATGCGTTGTCCTTCCGCGCTACAACAGCACTCTTCGGCTGGCTCGGAGTGGAATGGAATCTATTGACTCTTAATGACAGAGAAAAAGAAAATCTGCGGTCCGCAATTGACTTCTACAAAGAGAACCGTGACTTCCTTCATTCTGAGAAGTTTGTCCGTGTCGACCATCCCGACTCCTCTATTGATGTTCGTGGCGTGCACGCATCGAATGGAGCCGGGCTTTTCTCTATCACGCGTCTCCACAGCGGACCTAGTAATCACTCCGCACCACTGCGATTCCCCATGCTGAAAGATGTGGGTGAGTTATTTGTTGAAGTGATTCATCTCGGCAGACCTCGGTGGGCACTCCACAGAGAATTGCCGCAATGGATTACACATACCCCCGAGACAGTGTCGGGCTCAATGCTTGCCCATGTCGGACTCCCGATGCCGTCGTTAATGCCTGAATCTTCATTCCTCATTCGTTTCAGCCAGGTCGTGAACTGATGGCTCGAGAATTTCGTTTTGACCCATTCACTGAAACGTCTGTACACATTGTTGCTGATCGCCAGAATCGCCCGAATCTCCCGTCCACCGGATGTCCTTTCTGCGTTGGTGGCTTAGAAGCACCGGAGACATATTCCGTTCGTTCATTTCCGAATCGTTGGCCAGCTCTCGACGCTGGTTATTGCGAGGTGGTCTTGTATTCGCCCGAACACGAGGCTCGTCTTTCCACTCTTTCAACAGAGAACATTTCCGAGTTGATTTCTGTATGGGCGGAACGGACAACAGCTCTGCAGGAATTGCCGAATGGTGAATGCATCGTCATCTTCGAAAATAACGGTGCAGAAATTGGCGCGACAATCCCGCATCCGCATGGGCAGATTTATGCCTTCGACCATGTGCCGCAACGCATCGCCACGCAGATCAAGAACAACTGGTCTCCTGAAAGCGAACCGGGCGATCGCCTCATCTTGGAAGACAACGGTTGGCGTGTATGGGCAGAGTTCGCTGCGGTGCATCCCGTCGCCATTCGTGTTGCACCAACTACTCGGATTGCAGATCTTCCGTCGCTCGACATCAATCAAAGAAATGCGCTTGCGTCAGTACTTCAACGCGTCTTTGCTGCTGTCGATTCACTCTTCGACTCTGTCCCACCCTACATGATGTGGTGGAACCAGGCTCCACGCACACGTTCCGACTGGCCTGTTACGTGGCTCAACATGGAAATCATCTCGCCATGGCGTGCGACCGGACTAGCTCGCTACATCGCCGGTGTCGAGGTAGCAACAGGGGAATATTTCAATCCTGTCGACCCAGCCGACGTTGCTCGACGAATGCGCGAAGTCATCTCTCAATGAAAACTATTGCGCCGGGACGCGTCAATCTCATTGGCGACCATACCGACTACACAGGCGGTCTCGTGTTTCCTATGGCGATCGACCGCTGGACAGTCTTCGAAGGCGACATCACATCTCATGAATTTTCACTGACGTCTGCTGATCAAGACAGCACGGTGCAGTTTCCTCTCGGGTCGCCGTTTGATTCCGCGATGCAGCCGTCTTGGGGACGATACGTGGCTGCAGTTGCCTCGCTTGTTTCACCACCACATGGAATCACTGGGCACCTCACGACCACTATCCCCGTTGGTGCGGGCTTGTCATCGAGTGCTGCACTTGAACTTGCTATTGCGTACGCACTCACCACTTCCATTGAACCAACACAACTTGCACTACTGATGCAAAAGGCTGAGCAATTAGCTACTGGTGTTCCTACTGGAATTATGGATCAGCTGTCGATTGCATCGGCACGTGAAGGCATGGGCACAATGATCGATTGCCGCTCACTGGAAATACAACATGTTCCCATTCCATCCGACGTCGACATCGTTGTTCAATTCATTGCGCATCGAACGCTAGAAGGCTCTGAGTATTCCGACCGAGTTCGTGAATGTCGCGATGCAGAATCGATCATCGGCCCACTACGAGACGCAAATGTCGCATCAGTATCTTCTATTGAAGACGACATTGTCATGCGTCGCGCTCGACACGTTGTCACCGAAAATCAGCGAGTCATTGACTTCACAAAGGCTCTCACGACTGGCGACTACGCAGGCGCTGGTGAACTGATGCAAGAAAGCCACCGCAGTCTTTCCCGAGACTTTTCTGTGTCCACACAACAAATGGATCACGTCGTGTCCTCATTATGTGCGATTCCTGGTGTTTATGGATCGCGAATGACTGGTGGTGGATTCGGCGGCTGCGTTGTGACGCTCTGCCAACCAGGGACAGAAATTGAAGGCTGGAAAGTGAAGCCAGTGAGCGGTGCTCGCCGACTTGATTAACGCTGCGACACCACGTAGGCGAAACGATACGTTCCCGCGGAAACGCGATATTTTTCCAACGTGTCAGGACCACAACTAGCTGTTCCCACCCCGCGATGCGCAATATCGAGATGAACAGTTAACGCGCGACGACGGTGCAATTCGGTCTGATCATGTGCAGCATGCAGATCATCAGCCGTGTGATGAACTGCGCTCATGTGCAATGTGCACGCATCACTTTCGATTCGCAATACATCGCCCGTTCGGGGATCAATAAGTTCCATCCATCGACAATCAGTTCGCAAACCAAATTCTTGCGGCACGAGATAGGGCAACTCATCGGGTGCCCCTTCCCATACACCGAGGATCGCCGATGCTTTTCGGTCGGGGTAGTTCTCATGCGGACCGTTGCCGTACCAACGTACTTTCTGGAATCGTGCCGGCACTTCAAACGTTGCACCAACTCGCGGAACATCTGCGAGTTCTTCTGGAATCACCACCGTGTGTTCGTAGCGAATCGAACCATCAGTACGAGGAGACACCACTGTTGAACTCTCGATGCAATTGGCATCGTCAGTAGGTATTCCTTGGCCCAACCATCGCTCAAGCGAACGGCCAAATCCCTGCCACAGATGCGGCATCATCTTGAAACCGTCGTTATCAACGGCGGCACGCCAGATAGTGACCCGCGGTGTCATGGCTGGAGCGTCGCTATGAGATTTCCGAATAGGAACTCGCGAAGGACTAGAGGTTCGCAATGCAATTTGGTCCCACGCAACAACATGACCCTTTGGCGCCCACGCAGTTGGCTTCTTCAATGTCCACGTGACGGACAAGAAGGCTTCTTTGCAAGTGCTCGGAGGAGTTGCTGGAAGCGGAACATCAACGGAAGTGTCGGGTGCAACGTGTGGAACTTTCAACACGCCAGATTTCTTCACTACTCCATCCACCAAGAGTTCCCAGCGCGCTTCAACATATGACAGATCTGTAAACCACTGATGATTGCGAATACGCATTTTCGGAGATGCCTTTGATCCAGACTTTGTCACCCAGATGGGGCGATGTACCCATGCAAGTTCTCGCATCGCCGGATGCGGTGTCATGTCTGTATGCACTAACCCGTCTGCAACGAAGTTTCCGTCGTTCGGCGTGTCACCGAATTGACCACCAAATGCGAATCGCTTCGTTCCATTCGGCAATGTCTGAGTCAGACCGTGGTCTTTCCATTCCCACACGAATCCACCTTGCAAACCGGGGGTGTTCTCAAAAGCATTCCAGTAATCGGACAGTGAACCATTGCTATTTCCCATTGCATGGCTGTACTCACACATGATGAGAGGTCGCTTACCCGCGCTCTTCTTTCCGTATTCGACAATTGCATCAATGGTTGCGTACATCGGGCACACAACATCGGTTGCTGGCAGTCCGCCGTCATCCCACCCCGCATGGAAAATTGCAGGTTCATAATGAAGTGGTCGCGAAGAATCAACGGATCGAATCCATGCAGCTGCAGCATCATGAATAGCGCCGTACCCGGCTTCGTTCCCAAGCGACCACATGATGATGCTCGGATGGTTCCGATCGCGCTCCACCATTCGACTGATGCGTGATAGCCATGTTTCGCGATAGCGATTGTCATGACACAAACTTGTATTCCACGCGTGACTTTCTGCATTGGCTTCGTCGATGACGTATAAACCCAATTCATCACAAAGATCAAGGAAGCGCGAATCATTTGGGTAATGCGAACATCGCACAGCATTGATGTTGTGCTGCTTCATGAGCATCAAGTCAGCGCGCATATCGGCCACATCAACGGCTTTGCCCTTCTCGGGGTGGTGATCATGTCGATTCACTCCGCGAATCATGACCTTCTTGCCATTAATCAACAATGAATTGCCAGAGATACGAACGCTGCGAAATCCAGTGACAACGCTCATTGCTTCTTTCACATCATCGTTGGGGTCGATCAACTCAAGAACGACTCGATATCGCTGAGGATTTTCTGCGCTCCATAGATCAATATCTTCGACATCCCATTTGCGGAACTTGGCAACATGCCCATCGAACACATAAGGAAGGTCAAACCACGCGACTTCACTTGATCGCGGCAGACCAACTTTCTTCCCCGACATCGTTTCCAACTGCGCACGTACCATCCAACCGCGTTGCAAAGTTGTTCCTACGGGGACCGAAACCTTTACATCAATGCTGAGCGTCCCGGCACCCTTGGATGAGACACCGGCATTCACATGAACATCATCAAGCGAGATAGGCGCTTGTGATCGAAGGAAAACCTCGCGATGCAGTCCCGCCATCCACCATTGATCTTGGTCTTCTAGATGACTTTGCGCAGAGAATCGGCAAACAACAATTGCGATGTCATTTTTTCCAGAGATCAAAGCATCCGAGATGTCGTATTCACTCGGCAAACGACTATCAGTTCCGTATCCAATGAATATGCCGTTGACATACACCATGTGCACGGATTCAGCACCGCCCACATTCACGATGGTGCGACGCTTATTCCACAATGCAGGAACTGTGAACGTTGTGCGGTGCACAGCCGTTGCGACTGTAGGTGGCAGCGAAGGCGGACGCCCTTGCCATGGCATCTGAACATTTGTGTAGTGCGGCAGATCTCCCAGACCATCAAGAGTCCAGTTCCCTGGCACAGAAATCTTTGACCACTTGCTCGTGTCGCTCGTCAACGACGATGCGGTGACTTCGGAAACATCCTCAAAGCGCTTTATTCTCCAGGTGCCATTCAGGCTCTTGCGCCAAGGGCTCTTCTCTGAATCCCCATTGCGAGCCGAATAAACGTCATTGAATGTCGTCAGCGAAGTACGCATAGGCAAGCGGTTCATACTCACCACCTGCGGATCCGCCCACGGCCGAATGTGTCCTACCCCCGGTAAAGCCATAATGGCATCTTTTCACAAGGCTTCAAGAGCGTCATTCTCAAGGGAACATCAGTTCCAAGATTTGTCCAAATCTCAGCAAAGTGCGGATTTCATCCCATGATGGCAACTACGGTTCTCAGCCGTGCCAACCGCAGAAAGCAACG
Organism: uncultured Actinomycetes bacterium; assembly: GCA_937927625.1. GTDB lineage: Bacteria > Actinomycetota > Acidimicrobiia > Acidimicrobiales > Ilumatobacteraceae > UBA2093. Next base: position 22,336 of record CALBSD010000016.1, read on the forward strand.
CAATGAACACCTATCTCAAGCATCAATGGGCCGCTATTCGTCGCCACCCCATCCTCGCCTCCGTCCTCGCAGTGCTCTGCATTGTCTTCGCGGCATTCAGCTTCCTCATCGGCTTCATCCAGATGGTGGTGTTGTTAGTTCCAGTTGCAGCTTTTGCTTCATTCATGTTGCACCGTCGCACAAAGAAGGGCGCAGATCATGGTCGCGCTGAAGCAATCGCAGCGGTGTCGTACATCGCAATGGGTGCCGTGCTCACTTTCGGTCTCATCCAGGCTGTTCCGTATGGTCACAACCACAACCCATACGTGGATTCACAGGCTGGCGAAATGAAGTGGGACTCTCCCGACACTCGCACCATGGTGGTGAATGCGTGCTACGGCTGCCACTCCGATCAAGTGAAGTACCCCGCGTACGCCAGCGTTGCTCCTATTTCATGGGCAGTACAAAGCCACATTGATGAAGGCAAAGATCGTTTGAACTTCTCGAAGTTCACATCGAACCCCAATCGTTTCCGCGACGTTCTTGAAGTAATTCAAAACAAGTCAATGCCACCGAGCTATTACACCGCATTTGGCAAGCACCCTGAAGCTCGCCTCACTGATGCACAGATCACCACGTTGGTGGCGGGCCTTAAAGCATCACTCGCAATGAATGGCGTGAGCGCACAGTCGGGTCGCGACCATGGTGGTAAGGGCGACTAGAAATAGTCAATGGCCCACAACTTCAATATCGACGGAGGAATCCATGAGATTCCCCTTCAAGGAACTGTGGGCAAGTTGTACTTGTGCGGCAAGCACTACATCGGACCTGATGTCGAAGCGGTTCGCACGGAACACGGCATTCACTATGTGGTGTGTCTTGTTGAGGAACACGAACTAGTCGACCGTTATGACGACTATGTGCAGTGGCACCGCAACAACGCCGGCAACCCCAGTGTGTGGTTCCCCATTCACGACCTCGCGTATCCGCAACTAGATGACGCTATTGAATTCGTGGAGCACGTCACTGAACTTGTACGCGACAAAGGCAGCATGGTGGTGCATTGTGCAGCAGGCATTGGCCGGGCCGGCACCACTGCCACGGCAATTCTCATGATGCTGGGCATGCCCATGCATGAGGCAACTGCCCATGTGCGTGCGCATCGCCCCATGGCTGGTCCCGAATCGGGGGGCCAGGAAGAGTTCGTTCGCCAATTGGACGAGTACATCCGAGAGAGTAACGCGTAGCGCTCCTGGGATAACCTGAAGGCACGTTAATCAATTGACACATACGTGTGTCCGGAGCCGTGAGAACAATGAATATCCTCGTCGTAGGAGCTGGTGGAGTCGGAGCCTCAATGGCTTCCATTGCTGAAACGAGGAGTTTTTTTGACTCCTTTGTGTTGGCAGACATCTCTCGGGAGCGTGCCTTGCAGGCCGTTGCCGAGTTGGATGACCCCGGGAAGTTCTCCGCAGAAGTTGTCGACGCTGGCAACATTTTTGAACTCGTTGCACTGATCGAAAAAGTGAAAGCAGACGTTGTCGTCAACGCATGTGATCCACGTTTCAACGAATCAATCTTTGAGGCGTGTTACCGCGCGAAGTGCAGCTATGTGGACATGGCGATGAACCTCAGTACGCCACACCCCACCAACCCATACAACGAAGTTGGTACGCCACTTGGTGCAGACCAACTCAGCGCGAATGAGTTGTGGAAAGAGCGAGGCATTCTTGCGCTTGTTGGTATGGGTGTTGAGCCAGGCCTCAGCGACATCTTTGCGAAGTACGCAGCTGATCACCTCTTTGATGAGATTCATGAAATTGGTGTGCGCGATGGCTCGAACTTGTCGATTGACGGTTTCGACTTCGCACCCACTTTCTCCATTTGGACAACTATTGAAGAATGTCTGAACCCTCCTGTTATTTGGGAGAAGAATCGTGGTCTGTACACCACTGACTGTTTCAGCGAACCAGAAGTGTTCCACTTCCCCGCTGGCATTGGTCCGGTGGAGTGCGTGAACGTGGAACACGAAGAAGTGATTCTGATTCCGCGCGAAGTGGAATGTGATCGCGTCACATTTAAGTACGGCCTTGGCGCAGAGTTCATTGACTGGCTGAAGACGTTCGCGTATCTCGGTCTCGATAGCACTGACAAGGTGCGTGTTGGCGATGTCTCTGTTGCACCGCGTGACGTGTTGGCCGCAGTATTGCCAAACCCTGCGAAGTTGGGTCACCTCATGCATGGCAAGACATGTGCCGGCACATGGGTTCGCGGTTTGTACGACGGCAACCCACGCGAGGTGTACCTGTATCACGTGGCCGATAACGAAACCACAATGCGCGAATGGGGTTCACAAGCAGTGTTGTGGCAGACCGCAGTGTGTCCAGTTGTTGCGCTGGAACTCATGGCAAATGGTTCTTGGAACAAGACCGGCGTGCATGGCCCCGAAGCATTTGATGCGGCGCCATTCCTCAACTTGTTAGGTGATTACTCCACGCACCATGGCATTTTGGAAATGGGTCCAGGCCTCTGGCCAAGTCCGAAACCAACTGGCCAACCCGGCTGGGACCGACCAGTGCGTCGCGCAGTACTTCCCGCGTGATTCATCGCATCATCTCCCCCATCAATGGTTCCGTCGTTGCCGAACGCGAGTTGGCCAACGACGCACGAGTTGAAGCGGTCTTAACTGAGGCCGCATCTGCTCGTGCGGGCTGGCGTGCCACATCGCTTGATGAGCGCATTCGTTTGTGCGAAGCAATGGTGCAATGGCTGATTGACCACGTGGAAGAGATAGCACCAGAAATCTCACTACAAATGGGTCGCCCCGTGCGATACACGCCGAATGAAATTTTGCGTGGCGCTCAAGAACGTGCTCGTCATATGATGAGCATCGCCGGCGAGAACCTAGGCGACATCGCAGTGCCCCAAATAGATGGATTCACAAAGTTCATTCGACGTGAACCTGTGGGCACCGTGCTGATTGTGGCTCCGTGGAATTATCCGTATCTCACAGCCATCAACTCACTTGTGCCGGCACTCCTTGCGGGCAACACAGTGATCATGAAGCACGCTTCGCAGACTTTGCTGTGCGCAGAACGTTTCAGCCAAGCGTGCGAAGCATCTGGTTTCCCTTCCGGCGTGTTCCAACACATTCATGCAAGCCATTCACATGTCGAACGCATGATTGGCGATGCGCGCATCAACTTTGTGGTGTTCACAGGCAGTGTGAATGGTGGCGCCGCGATGGAACGCGCTGCTGCCGGTCGATTCATCGGTGTGGGCACAGAACTTGGCGGCAAAGACCCGTCTTATGTTCGCGCTGATGCCGACATCGCTTACGCCATTGGCGAAAACGTAGATGGTGCGTTCTTCAACAGTGGACAATCCTGTTGTGGCATCGAACGCATCTATGTTCACGATTCTGTATACGACCAATTCATTGAGGGCTTTGTTGATCTCACAAAGCAGTACGTGTTGGGCAACCCCATGGATGCAGCAACAACTATTGGCCCGATGGTGAATGCATCTGCTGCTGAGTTCGTCCGCGGACAAGTCACTGCAGCTATCAGTGCTGGTGCACGTGCACTTGTCGATGAATCACACTTTGCGGCCGCCGCTGCCGGCACGGCATATATGGGGCCCACTGTTTTGGTTGACGTAAATCACTCAATGGACATCATGCGCGAGGAATCGTTTGGTCCAGCCATCGGCATCATGCGTGTGCGTGACGATGCCGAAGCAATTCGTCTCATGAACGATTCTCCCTATGGCCTGACATGTTCCGTGTGGACAAGTGATATTGCAGCCGCTGAGAACATTGGCAATCAGTTAGAAACTGGCACTGTGTTCATGAATCGCTGTGACTATGTCGACCCATCTTTGGTGTGGACAGGCGTGAAAGACACTGGCTCCGGCATTGCTCTCAGCAGCCTTGGCTTTTCACCGTACGCACGCACAAAGAGCTTCCACCTCAAGCACTAGGTCACCGCCCGCCCACAACGGGCCAATGATTACAACGTGATGGGCAAGAAATGCTTCATGTGGCGCGAGCTAGTGCCCACGCGAAGTTCAATATCGCCAGACCACTGGGTCCACGTGCCGGCTTCAACATCCCACGTGCGATACGCATCGCGATCGAGCTTGACAACTGCATTCACAGACGTACCAGCAGGAACAACAACGCGAGTCCAACCAACAAGACGTTGGAATGGTTCATCGTTGTCAAGACCATCACGATTCACAAGGTGCGCATACACCTGCACCACTTGCACACCATCACGTGACGATGTGTTGGTGAGTGTCGTGTTCACCATGTGTGTTCCGCTAGTTGCAGCGTCCGTGATTTCCACATTTGCGTACCCCAAACCAAAACCGAAGGGGAACTGTGGTTCTCGACCAATGGTGTCGTACCAGCGGTAACCAATGAGGCGACCCTCGAGATACTTTGCAGCACCATTACGACCAGGGTGATGTTCCGCAGCAGGAGTATCTTCCATCCGACGAGGCATCGTGACAGGTAAGCGACCTGACGGTTCCACATCACCCATCAGAAGATCAACAAGCGCATCGCCCATCTCTTGACCGGCAAACCACGTGTAGACCACTGCATCAACTTCATTCAGCCATGGCATCGCGACCGGCGAACCTGCATTGATGACCACGATGGTGCGTTTGCTGACCTTGGCAACTTCTTGAATGAGAATGTCTTGCTTGCCCGGAAGATCAATGTCATTACGGTCCCAGCCCTCGCTCTCCCAGTCATCATTAGTGCCGACAACAACAATGGAGACATCACACTGTGCGGCGAGGTCAATTGCCTCGCCCAACTGGTCATGATCAATCGGACCCATCGCGCCGATGGTAAGACCGCTGAGCCCACTTCCGATCGGCGTGTGGCGCACTTCAACAACAAATGTGTATTCGCGTTCCGCTTCCAACGCAATCTTGATGATTGTCTCTGGCTTACCCATTCCGAAGAAGGAACCGCCGGCAGGGACATCTGCATTATCAAGAACAACGACACCATCAATGATGATGCGAGAAGCAGCGACTGATTCAAGGCTGAATGACCACTCGCCAGAAACATGAGGAGTGAAGACGGTCGACATCCGAGCACCGAAACTGATATTTGGCTCGCGTCGACCCAGTGGGTCACCTGTCCAGAGCATGCGAAAAACACCAGTGGTTCCGGCCATATCGGGCACAGCATCGGGGTTATCCATTTGCGCCACATCATTGAAGTAATCCATTCGCACATCACGAAGATTGCGAATATCGAGCTCGGGCAATTTCTTGTTGATGTTGCAACCAGGAGAATGCTGTACGTCAACACCGAGGGGCTGCAAACGATTCACCAATGCATCCAGCGGATGCGAGACGCGTGTCGGTGTCACGTGCGCACTTCCACCGCCCATGACCGTCGCCGTCCCCGCATTCGGGCCGAGCACTGCAATGCTCTTCAATGCGCCTGCCACCAATGGCAATGCCGCATCATTGTTTTGCAGCAACACCATGCCAGCCGATGATGCGCGACGAAGCGTTGCAAGATCTTGCTCATCTTCGCGTGATCCTTCTGGTCCTGGCGGCGTATCAAGCGCGCCTGTGCGTTCCATGAGATTCAACACGTTGCGTGCACGTTCACGAATCACATCCGTGGACACCTCGCCGTTGTTCACTGCATCGATCAGTTTCTGACCACGATGTAACGCTGGTCCGGGCATTTCAAGGTCAAGACCCGCGTTCGCACCTTCAACAGTTGAGTGCAGTCCGTACCAGTCACTAATGAATGCGCCATCAAAGCCCCACTCGTCACGCACAACATTCTGCAATAGCCATTCAGAGTCCGCTGCGTACGGACCATTGATGCGGTTGTAGCTCGTCATGATGGACAGAACTTCTGCATCTTTCACTGCACGTTCAAATGGGAACAGATACAACTCACGCAATGTCCGCTCATCTACCTGCGAATCAATTGTCATGCGTTCAAACTCGGTGTCGTTACCCACGAGATGCTTGATGCAGCTTGCAACGCCATTTGATTGCACACCTTTGACATATTCCAGCGCTGTTAACGCCGTCAGCAATGGATCTTCACTCATGCATTCAAAGTTGCGTCCACCAATTGGTGTGCGATGTAGGTTCACCGTTGGCGCCAGATGCACACGAGCACCCTTCGATTCCAATTCGCGTCCCAACAGCTCGCCCACCTCACGCACCAGCG
>CALBSD010000017.1 GCA_937927625.1 uncultured Actinomycetes bacterium
TACCCCGAAGGTGATGGCGGTGGCACCGTGGTGGTGCGCCTGAACGTCGAAGACGGCATCTTGCGCATCTTTGTGGTGGACGATGGCCGCGGTATTCCTGCGGGCTTCCAGTTGGACGATGCAACGGGCTTGGGCTTGTCCATCGTGCGCACCTTGGTGACGACGGAACTGGCGGGCACTATCGAGATGCGCCCGGCGTTGCCAGAAGAGTTGGCCGAAGTGGACCTGGAGCCAAAGCCAGGGAATACGGGAACCGTGATTGCTCTACGGGTGCCGTTAGAGAACGATTAGGTCGGTTCGCCGGAACGGCGAGACCAGAAACTCTTAGAGAGAAGCGGTGCGCTGAGCGCGGGCGCGGGCTGCAGCCTCGCGACGGATCTGACGGCGCTCTTCTTCTGAAGTGCCACCCCAGATGCCGGTGTCTTGGTTGGTCTCAAGTGCGAACTCGAGGCACTCCGTGGTGACGGGGCACTGGCAGCACACGGACTTGGCCTTTGCGATCTGCAAGAGAGCCTGGCCAGTGGTGCCCACAGGAAAGAACAATTCCGGGTCGGTGTCGCGGCAAGTAGACAATGCCCTCCAGCTGTAATCAGCACTTCCGAGAGCTAGCGAAGACGCGAGAATTGACACGTTTTTTCCTTTGCTTGTTGGAGGCGCCGAAGCGCTCGGTGGGCGAGGTGGCGAGCACCTCGGGATGGAACACTACGAGCGAGATTGCGTTCTCACAATGAAGATTGCAAAGTTCAGTGATGTATTTTTAAAAAGAAATAAATACGTTTTTGAAAGCAGGTTGCAACGTGGCAACAACGCAGGTAGTCGCCCACCGTGGAGCATCCAAGGCGGAACGGGAAAATACTCTCGCTGCTTTTCGTCGCGCAGGTGAAATGGGAAGTGATGCAGTCGAACTCGATGTACGTCGCACTGCAGACGGAAAGATGGCCGTGCATCACGATGCAGCACTTGCAGATGGTCGACTCATTTTTGAAATGAACGCATCGGAACTTCCGGAGCACATTCCACTTCTTCCTGAAGCACTTGATGCATGTGCAGGCATGTGGGTGAACATTGAAATTAAGAATCACCCGATTGATGCAGACTTCGATGCAACAGATGCATTGGCCGCAACAGTTGCTGCACACTTAGCCGAACGTGGTGAAGATCATCGCTGGCTCATCTCGTGTTTCCATCGCCCCACAGTTGACGCGATGCGCACGTTGCGCCCGGAAGTGCGCACCGCATGGCTCACCGAAGGTGTGCGCGATGAAGACTGTGAACGCGTTGCCCGCGAGATGGCCAACATGGGCCACACGGCGTTACACCCCTATACAAAGCACTTAAATCGCAACTGTGTCGAGGTGTTCCATAAGCACGGTTTACAAGTGAATTCTTGGACAATCGACGATCCTGCCCGCATGGCGGAAGTGATTGAGTGGGGCATTGACGGCATCTGCACCAACGTGCCTGATGTGGCACTGCAGGTCATCGCCGGCAAGTAGGTCGTTGCTCGCCAGTCGCGTCAACGCGCGATGACGGCGTTGCAAGTCAGAGTGGTGGATGCGAGCGAACGAGCCGCAATGCATTCGGCACGTACTCAAACTGCACTTCACGCACTTCGCCCAAGTAGTCACCATCAAGTTGATACGGGAATGCGCGTGAGTCAGTCGCAGTCACTGACTTCACGTTTGTTTGCACATCAAGCCACGGCTTTTCTTTCACGCCGCCACCCTTGAGTGCCGATGCAAGAGTGCGCAAGATGTGCGATGTATTCATTGTCTTGAACGTGACAACTGAAAGACCTGTTTCCAACTTCGTGCTGGGTACCAAGTCGAGCGGACGATTACCCAAGTACGTGTACGGGTTCGTGTTCATCACAACAGAGAAGTAACCCTCTTCAACACTGTGTCCGTTTTCAAACTTCAATGAGAAGTGCGGACGCTTGCGATCAAAGTCCATGAAGAACGTTTTGAGTGATGCAAGAACAAACAACGGATGTCCCGCATATCGCTTCAGCGCTGCACGCTGTTCCACCCAACGCACCACAGCAGCGTCGTAACCGAGTCCGGTATGGAATGTGAAGTAGCGACCATTTGCACGACCCAGCCCAATGGGGGAGATGTCATTGCGGTCGAGCGCATCAACAATCAGCTCCACGGCCTGCAATGCATCATTCGGCATGCCCAAGGTGCGGGCGAACACGTTGGTGGACCCGCCAGGCAAGACGGCCAGTGCTGTGTCGGTGGTGGCAACGCCGGTGGCGACTTCGTTCAAGGTGCCGTCGCCGCCATAGGCCACGACCACGTCGATACCCCGGCGGGCAGCATCTTCAGCAAAACGGGTGGCATGGCCACGGCGATTGGTCTCGACGACCTGCACGTCATGGTGCTCCGCCAGGCGTTGGTGGACCGCCACGGTGTTTTTCGCCGTCACAGAGGACGCAAAGGAGTTCACAATGAGTAGGAGGCGCAAGGCTTTTTACGGTACCAGCGCCTCGCGGGCTGGGTCACGACAAACGTCACTCCAAAAGCAGGCTTCCTCGCCCTCTCGGGTTGGGTGAATGCCTTCCTTGTCGGTAACAATGTTGCTTATGAATGTGATCGTTTGTGTCAAGCAGATCCCCGACCCCGCAGCGCCTGGTGCGCTTGATGGGGCCACTAACACCCTGAAGCGTGATGGCAAGCTCATCCTCGACGA
>CALBSD010000018.1 GCA_937927625.1 uncultured Actinomycetes bacterium
CCAACACAATGGTCGAAACATCGGATATTCCATCAACGGCGAAGGACCAGCGATTTTGGCCTTTCACGGAACTACACAGGCAGCGAATGCATGGGATCAAGTTCGTGACGCATGCACCGATGCTCGTACTTGGATCGTGTTTGAGTTCCCGGGCTCTGGTGAGTCCGATATGCCAACCGGCCCCATCGAGCTCGATGAAATTGTTGATGACGCGCTTGCATTAATGCAACACCTCGGACATGAGAAGTTTCACGTCATTGGATACTCACTTGGTGCAGTGTCTGCCTTGTACTTCGCTGCTCGCCATTCCGCCCACGTAGAAACTGTTACTTCATTGTGCGGTTGGGCGCAGAGCGATGCGCGAATGCGAGGAACATTCGATCTATGGCGTCGCCTCATTGCTATCGGCCCCGACATGTTTATTCGCTATGCGTTAGTTGATGGCTACACGGCAGCGACGCTTGAAGTAATTGAACCAATGTGGGAAGGGGCCATCGCTATGGCTGCCACCACGGTGCAACCGGGATCAGATGCACATCTAGAACTTGATATTCGAGTGAATATTGAAGACTCCCTCAGCAAGATCTCGGCCCCATGTTTGGTCATGGGCGGATTGCAGGATCGGTGGGTGGACATCTCGAAGTCAGAGCACATTGCTGAAACCGTCAGTAACTCCTCATTGATCTCTCTTCGAGCAGGACACCTGTGCATTGCGGAACTTGCTGGGGACATTGCGTCCCACATTGTGAAACACACAGCTCAATAGGGGATACGGCCCTTCGGCAGCGGTTCGAATGACTACGGTATGTAGCCGTGTCTACTGAATCTTCCAACACCCTTTCCGAAGTCGCATCGAAGCAACTTCTTTCTGCCTACGGAGTTCCTTTTGCGTCTGAGCATCAGGTGCACACCGCGGAAGAAGCTGTCACTGCGGCTGAATCACTCGGATATCCAGTTGTAGCGAAATTGGGTGGCGACAAAATTGCGCACAAGACAGAACGTGGTCTCGTTCGTCTTCGTTTGGGAGACCCATCAGCAGTTCATCAGGCAGCCACTGATCTTCTTGCTGCCGCCCGTCCAGAAGATGGTGAAGTACACGTCCTTGTAGCGCCCATGGTGTCTGGTTCTCGCGAGTTGATTGCAGGCCTCTTGGTGGACCAGCAATTCGGACCAACGGTCATGTTCGGTGTTGGCGGAATTATGGCTGAGGTCATCAAAGACGTTGCATTCCGACCCGCCCCCGTTTCCGAAGAAATTGCTCGCGACATGGTGAAATCTCTTCGTATGCAGGGTCTTTTAGAAGAGTTCCGCGGCGAAGCTGCAGTCAACATTGACCAAGTGGTTGCATGTCTCGTCGGACTCTCGCGCGTCGCCGAAGAACGAACAGACATCGTGTCTGTTGACATCAATCCATTGATTGTGAAGGGCAATGGCGACATCGTTGCAGTGGATGCGCTCGTCGAAATGGGCGAGCGGCTGACCAATGCAAGTTCCGTTCGTCCGGCTTACTCCGATGCTCAATTCAAAGCACTCTTTGAGCCACGTGGTGTTTTGGTTACGGGCGCCTCTACTCATCCAGGCAAGTTTGGATTCGTCTCCCTACACAACATTCTCGCTAGCGGATACAGCGGGGCAGTGTTTGGCACAAACTTGCACGGCGAAGAAGTCCTCGGCATCAAAACAGTTGCCGACATCGCAGAACTTCCTGACAATGCAATTGACCTCGTGTTTGTGTGCACACCAGCATCTGCAAACCCCGACCTCCTTCGTGCCTGTGCAAAGAAGGGCGTCAAAGCCGCATTCCTCACGTCCGCTGGTTACGGCGAAGCAGGAGAAGAAGGTCGCAGGCTTGAAGTGGAACTCATTGCACTTGCCGATGAATTAGGAATCCTTCTTGCTGGCCCGAACGGACAAGGAGTGGTTTCCACTCCTGCAAACCTGTGCGCGCAAATTGTTGCGCCGTATCCACCGCTTGGCGCAATTGCTGTTGCCAGCCAGAGTGGAAACTTCGTCTCGAGTTTCTTGAACTATGCACGTCAAACAGGCGTAGGCATTAGCCGCGCAGTTTCCGCAGGCAATGCTGCAGCTCTCGGAGTTGCAGACCTCATCGAATGGTATGGATCAGATGATGCAACACGGGTGTCCCTTGCATATGTCGAAGGCATTAGCGATGGTGCTGGCCTGATGAAGCGCCTGACTGCGGCTGCGAAAAAAAAGCCAGTAGTTCTCGTAAAAGGTGGAGCGACCGAAAATGGAGCTCGCGCTGCTGCGAGTCACACTGGTGCTCTCGCCGCGAATGATTCCATTTTTGATGGCG
>CALBSD010000019.1 GCA_937927625.1 uncultured Actinomycetes bacterium
TGAACAACATCTGGGTCTTCGCACAGGCAGCTAATGGCGCGCCTACGTCGGCCACACTCGAATTGCTCACCAAGGCACGTTCGCTTTCTTCCAACGTCACTGCATTCATTGCAGGTAACGGTGCAGAAGCAGCAGTTCTCGGCGAATACGGCGCAACTGCAGTTCTTGCAGTTGAAATTGGCAAGAGCCTTCCTGGCGTTGCAATCGCATCCGCATTGAAGAGCGTCATCGACGGTGGCAACACCCCTGACCTCATCATGTTCCCGCAGAACACCGAAGGTCGCGACATCATGTCTCGCCTTTCCGTGAAGTTGGACAAGACAGTTCTTACGAACAACATCGACATCGCAGACAGCGGTGACGGCGTCACAGTGGTGACACCAATCTTTGGTGGCAACACACTTGTCAGCACCACCTTCACCGGTGCAGGTCCATACCTCGCAGCATTCCGTCCGAAGTCATTCGCAGCGGAATCAGCGGGCGGCGCAGCAGCAGCGGTCACCGCAGTTGCAGTTCCAGACCTTGGCGCAACTGGCTCAGCACAGGTTGTTGCAGTTCACGTTGAAGAGACATCAGGACCAAAGCTTGACGAAGCAAGCGTTGTTGTTGCTGGTGGTCGTGGTCTTGGCGAGGCAGCTAGCTACGCAATGGTCGAAGAGCTTGCAACATTGCTCAAGGGTGCACCTGGTGCATCACGCGCAATCGTTGACGCTGGCTGGGTTCCTTACAGCTACCAGGTCGGCCAGACCGGCAAGGTTGTAAAGCCAACGATCTACATCGCAGCAGGTATCTCTGGTGCAACACAGCACATGGTGGGCATGAAGGGTTCTAAGAACATCATCGCCATCAACAAGGACAAGGAAGCACCAATCTTTGGTGTTGCCGACCTTGGCATCGTGGGCGACGTTCACAAGGTGTTGCCGCAAATCATCGCAGCCCTCAAGGCTCGTTAAATCTCGCTGACCGTTTGGTCAGTTGTTGTTAACAAAAGACCCTCGCCATTGCGGCGGGGGTCTTTTTGATTTCTCTGTTCGCTTAATCGGCAGTTGAAACGCATCATTGATTTCGTATACAAATGAGTTGCCGTAGTGATTCATGGGCGGAACACATTCTCTGAAACCAATTGATGAAGGAGAAGTAATGGTCGCAGTGATCACAGAAGCACAACGCTTTGAAATGCATACATGTTTGAGAGGTCTCATGGGGGAAGAAGTGGCAAACACGATGATGGAACATCTGCCGCCGTCTGGCTGGTCGGATGTTGCGCGCCAATCCGACATTGGGCAACTTCAAAAGGACATTGCTCGTGTTGAGGCTGACCTGAAGTCAGGCACCGCGAGTCTTAGAAGTTCAATCTGGAGTTCCCTGAGCATCACTGCAGCGATCATGCTCGGGCAAATGGCATTGATTATTTACAAGATTCCTTAGACGTCCTGTGCGAGGGCAAAAGGATTAGGCGTGGTCGGTGGCGCTCAGCGCAACTGTTAAGCCTTCTTCAGGGTCTTCAATAATCATGTGAAGTCCCCAGCCGGTGGTGGGCACCTCTTCATTGCGGAACACCGAGAAGTTCAGCGTCTCAACCACTTCGCCCAACTCTTCCGCATCGCACGGCCAGTCCTCGTCTAAGCCCGTGAACGTGGCTAACAGCCACCATGCCTCACTTCGGCCCGTTGCAGCACCACGGCGCTTCCCATGCGCACCGCCACTAGAGGCAGCCCACCCCAGCAACTGCAGCGCTTCCAGATGCGTGATGTCGGTGATGCCCGCACTGGAGAGCCCCAATGCGCCAAGAGCTTCTTCCACTCCGCCTTCCACCACGGCAGCATGAGCCGTGCCATTCGACTGTGCAGACCAAGGCTCCATCATTCGGCGGAACACATCGACTGTGTTGTCAGAAATAGCTGATGCATGAGCGGCAGTGAGAATGACGTTGGTGGGTGCGATGTCGACAGGGTCGAACTGCAATCCATCGTCTGTGTAGATGGCGAGCGAGTACAACGGTTCCCACCATTGCGGTGTGATGGGAACATCAAGTACTGCTGGTTCGCTGTCATCAATCTCATCACCACGCAGCGCACGTTCGTATGCAACGAGTGAACGGTCATGTCCAGGTGCGAGATGTTCGTCGAGATCTTCCCAGCGATGATGCACCGCAAGAATTTCGCTGACCGGTCCGGGCATGAAGGTTCGGGCGGTGTCATCAAGTGCACGCACTGCAAATTCTGCAGGTGCCCACAACGCAAGGCGATAGTTAGCAAGCGTGGCAATGGGCCACAGTTGACGGCCGGTGTTCACAGCACTGCGAGCTTCGTTACGAATATGAACGAGATGATCCCAATCACGATCTGAGCACGCGTCATCAACATGGCGCACAAGACCATCAAGGTCGGCGCTACGGATGAGATCGTCTAAAGAAGTGGCCATGGGTATTGATATCGACTCTCGGGCGCGGGAAAGGTTCTGTTTTGCAGCAACCATTCGGTGCGCTCCAGCATCGCATCAATTTCGTCGTCATTCAGCAAAGCGATGAGATTTGTTGGAACATCATTCATAAATACTTCGAGCGGTGCCAACAATTCCTCGGCAATGTCTTCGCCGGCAAAGTCCCAAATCACTGTGCGCAGTTTGAACTCATCGCTGAAGCACACGCCATGGTCGATGCCCCAGAGGTGATCATCGGCATCAACAACGATGTGCCCACCTTTGCGGTCCGTGTTGTTTGCGACAATGTCGAACACCGCCATCTTGCGTAACTGATCATGCAGTTCGGGGCGACCATCGAGAAACGTGAAGTAGTGCAGTGATGGGTCGTGCGCAATGAACAACTGCAGCGAACCTTCACCGAGTGGTCCTTCGCGCACCACAGTGGGCGGAATGCTCTCGTACCCCAATGCTTCGCTGAGGCGATACGCCGCAACTTCGCGTTTGTACAGGCCGGGCTCAAAATCCCACAGTGGACGTTCGCCAGTCAGAGGTTTGTAGATGCCCTGGGTGCCGTCATCGCCAACTGTGCAGAGAAACGTTGCATTCGAGGAGTTGGGCATACGGCCCTCAATCTCGATGTGTCCTTCAGTGAGAACCTGCAACAACTCTGGCCCGTGGGTCATGACGGTTCCGCTGCGTTAGTTGAACTTCGGGCAGGCGTGGCCAGCAGGGTCAACAGGAGCAGCACACCACTTGCAAATAGCGCGACCAGCGTTGATGAAGAGATCGGCCGTGTCGCAGAACGCACGAGCTTGCGCTGGCGTAAGCATCACGCGCACCACGGTGCTGTCATCGTCCTCTTCGTCTTCATCAAGAAGATCAAAGATGTCGTCATCGTCTTCGTCGACCAACACCATTTCTTCCAACTGCACGACCATGCGCATGTTGGGGCGATCTACACCAAGACCAACAGAACCAAGAACAAAATCTTGTTCCACTGGATTCACAAGTGAGGCAGATGCAGTGTCGATGGATGTTCCGGTGTCGGGCATATCTGCCAACATGCCGCGTAAGTATTCAGCGAGTGCTGCTACTTGTTGCTTCTCACACTTGATGGAAACGGTGCGACCATCGCCGCGCACTTGCACATAGAACGTGCGATCACCAGGCTGGCCAATTGCGCCAGTGGCGAATGCATCTGCATCTTCGAAGTCGAAATAGAAACCCATGTGACTACCAGTGTGTCAGGCGAATCAGGATGGACGCAGGTCGGCTAACGAACCGCCTGTGGAGTTAACGGTGAGAACAATCGGTCCGTGGCCGCTGTACGCAACGGCGCTGACAGAACATGTACCGATGACGATGCGTTGGAAGAGATCAATGTGTGTCCCCATGGCATGAGCGACTGCGGCTTTGATGGGGTCGGCATGCGACACGCAGACAACAATGCCGCCAGGGTGCGCTGCGCGAATGCGATCAAGTGCAGTGACCATGCGTGTTTGCATTTCGGTAAATGATTCACCGTTGGGGAAGCGGAAGGTGCTGGGGGACTTTTGTACGGTCGTCCACTCTGGCTTCTTCATCAACTTGCTGAGTTCTTCGCCGGTCCAATCGCCAAAGTCGCACTCAAGAAGACCTTTATCGATCTTGACGCGCTGCTTCAATGCTTTGGCAATTGGCGCTGCGGTTTCACGTGCGCGCTCTAATGGCGATGCGTAGATGGCATCAATCTTTGGAAGTTCTGCAATTCGTTCGGCAACGCGATGAGCCTGCGCCACACCTGCTTCTGCCAGGTGCAAACCAGGTGCACGACCAGGCAACACTTTGCCGGTGGTGGGGGTTTGACCGTGGCGCACCATCAAGATGACGGTGGACGACGGGGGAGCAGTCTTTTTTGCGGTTGCCATGCAAGGTTCAACCTACTTCTCGGGGGTTCTATGCCCCAAGAGTTGAGGCTTTATGAACCCAGTGAGTTGGAAAGCGTAAATGCGAGCGGAATTCCCACGATGAGATTGAACGGGAATGTCACGCCGAGCGCGAGGCCAAGGGAAAGTCCTGAATCGGCTTGAGGAAGTGCGATGCGAACAGCAGCTGGTGCTGCGATGTACGACGCACTTGCCACCATGATGCCGAAGACTGCGGCACCACCGATGGAGAGTCCGATGGCATGTGCTGCGATGACGCCCAATGATCCAGTAACGATGGGCGAGACAATCGCAAAGACCGCGAGACGAAGTGGGATGCGTCCGAATGTCTTAAATCGTGTTGCAACTGTTGCGCCCATATCGAGCAAGAACAATGTGAGCAGGCCGGAGAACATTCCAACGAAGAATGGCTCGACACGTGCAAACGAATTTGCGCTGCTGACTGCGCCGATGATGAGACCACCGACGAGAAGTAACACACTGCGTCCGGTGAGAACTTCGTGAGCAGCTGTGCGCCAATTGACGTCGTCGCTCTTCATACTTGCGAGCACAAGCGCAACAACAATTCCTGGAATTTCGAGAATCGCAACGAGTGATGTCATGAATGGTTCGGCAATGAAGTTCGCTTCTGTTGCAAACACCATTGCTGCAGTGAATGTCACGACAGAGACAGAGCCATAGTGCGCTGCGATGGAACCAGCATCCGATGCAGTGACGCGTAAGAACTTGGTGGTGACGAAGAAGACGACAACAGGAATCGCGATGCCGAATGCGAGAGTGAGCAGAGTGGGACTTGCAACGCTGGAAAGATCCGTTCCACGAAGGCTGTGGCCACCCTTGAGGCCGATTGCCAAAAGGAGATACGTGGAGATCCACGTGTGAATGGGGTCGGGGAGGCGCAGGTCGCTGCGCAGGATGACAGCGAGAGCACCAAGAACGAATGCGAGAACGGGGGGTGATGTCAGGTTCTCGATGGCGAGGTCAAGGGAGTTCATATGTCTGACAATACATGAAATACTTGTCATGTATCAAATGACAGCAAATATGCCAAACTGAAGCCATGAAGTCGGCCCCAGAACCCTCCTGGACCTTTCTGACGAACCACGCCCACGTGCTCCTCACCATTGCGGCAGAGCCCGAAATCCGTATTCGCGACATTGCGTCCGAGGTGGGAATCACCGAGCGTGCTGCCCATCGCATCGTGGCGGACCTCGAAGAGGCGGGCTATTTGAAGGTGACCAAGGTGGGTCGTCGCAACGAATATGTGGTGCTGCGTGATTTGCCATTGCGTCACCCGGCCGAACGTCATCACCGCATTGGCGAGCTGCTGAAGGTGCTCGCCCATGAAACAAAGAAGTAGTTCTGTGGATTCGCTGAAGCGTGTGTGCGATGACATCACTGCGTGTGTTGCATGCCCGCGATTGGTGGAGTGGCGCGAATCAGTTGCCGCAGAGAAGCGAGCATCATTTCGTGATCAGGACTATTGGGGCAAAGGCGTGCCCGGCTTTGGTGACCCAAAAGCTGGCCTATGGGTGATGGGCCTTGCGCCCGCAGCACATGGTGCGAACCGCACAGGCCGCATGTTCACCGGCGATCGCAGCGGTGACTGGTTGTATCGCGCGATGCACAAAGCAGGCTTTGCAACGCAAGCCGAAAGTGTTGGCGCCGACGATGGATTGAAGCTAACGGGTGCGTGGGTGTCGAGTGTTGTGCGTTGTGCGCCGCCCGATAACAAGCCCACCAATGTTGAACGCGATACATGCGTGACGTATTTACAGCGCGAATGGAAATTGTTGAAGAACATTCGTGTGGTCGTGTGCCTTGGCAGTTTTGCGTATGAAGCAGTGTGCAAAGAGTGGGGTGTGAAGCCTCGACCAAAGTTTGGTCATGGTGTGGAAGCAGTCGCGCCAGATGGCACGGTGATTCTGTGTTCATTCCACCCCAGCCAGCAAAACACCTTTACGGGCAAGCTGACAGAGCCAATGATTGACGCGGTCTTTTCCCGCGCTGCTTCGCTAGCGAAGTGAGATTTTTATTGCTTGAATTTCCGTTGACACCTTGCCAATGGCACATCGATTGTCTTGCACTTCGGTATCAGTAAAAATCTGCCATTCTGAAAACCGCGTTTTTGCAAGAAATGCAACAAGGAGTGCTTCATAATCCGATGTAGTGAGACATTTTTTCAAGTTATTGATTCGCTGAACCTCATGCTCTAGTGCGATTCGTGCTGTTCCGTAATCCCATCCAGAAAGTGGCGTGGGAAGAAGCTGAGTCGTAGACGTTGTAGTCGCAACAGTTTGTACAGTTATCGATTTTTTCTCATCATGCGAAGCAAGAAGTACGGCGCTTAGAACAACAAGAAATACGAAAGAGGCAACTAATGAAAAGACTTTTTGAGGTTGAAGTACCTTCTTCTTTTCAATAGAAATCTCGACTATTGCATCCCACACTTCAAGAGACTTTCCCGTAGGTTCTAAATCTGACGCGGATGGTCGTGAGTCACGAAATTTTTTTTCTAGTTCTTCAAATGTCATTTTCGCATACCTTTCGAAGTCTTTCGATGGCTCGTTGGATTCTCTTCTGCGCAGTGGCCGTAGAGATATTCAACATGACTGCAACCTCCGACACAGTCGCATCATCCCAATAAGTCAAGAGAAGAATCATCTGGTCAGTAATTGAGAGTTGAGAAATATATGAGAGAAGGCTGAGGCGACTGTCGCTATTTGCAATTGGATCATTGCCGCGTGGATGAGTTAGAGATCGCAGATTGTCTTGCGTATCCCACCGCCGCAGATGTCTGAAGTCGGATCGTCTCTTGTGTTGCAACCGGTGATTTGCGACACCACAGAGCCATGCGAAACGATCACCGTCCTTAACTTTTTCGAAGAAGTACTCTCGTCGATTCCAGGCCACGAGAAAAGTTTCTTGGACAATGTCGTCCACATCGCTTATTTGTGTGAGGACAATCGAGAGATATCGACGTAGGCGGGGTTCAGTTTGCAGAAGAACAGCCTTGAACTGGACTTGAAGATGGTCCAGTCCTTGGTCGCCGTGCATTTCTGAAGTATTCCTCATTTGAATGTCCGAATACAGCCTTTGCTGGTGATTACTTCTTGACATATCAAAGGACCAGGAAATGAAAAGTCGAAATCTGCAAAGTAAATCTGGAAACCGATTTGTACGTACTGGGATTGCCCTAGCACTACTTGTGGGTGCAGTAATTGGAATTAGATCAACTCAGAAAGCTATTGCAGCAGGTGAAGTTGCTGGGATATCGCAGTTAGAAATTCCATTGACGGATTGCAATTTTAGAGGTTTAGTTGAGAAGGAAATGCCGAGTGCTTCTTCATCAACACACGCGCCGAAGTTCGACCCTGGTAGTGCTTGGCTGGAGTCGGATGAGTCCCAATCAGAAGTGAATTCATTCTGGATGAAGATAAAGAATGCGAAACTCGATGAGGTTGGTGCTTGGATCGATTCTGAGAAACAAGTATTTCGGGTAAACGTTGACCCATCTACTTCGGTTATGGAAAAGGTGCAGGCGATTGCTGGCGAATCTTTCTCCCGACTCAATTACTCAGTTTCAGAGCGTTGCGTTTCCATTAGTGATTTGAATGAAATGTTGAAACGAACTGAAGAGCATCTTTCGAAAATTCTAGAAACTGGATCTGCTTTCTCGATGAGCGTTTCCGAAGAGACTTCGTCTGTGAACGTGTCAATTGAAAATAAGGACATCAAAGCATTCCTTTTGGCGTTATCTGAGGTGTCCGACGCTCGAATTGTCCTTGAAATATCCCCTACCGGAAGTAACGGAGGCTTTGGGGTTGGTTGAAGAAAGTTAGGAATAGTTACGCGTTAAGAGTTTTTGCCACCATCGAGGCAGCAAGCGTGTGCGCAGTGTTTGCATCATCGAGAAGTTGATGCATCTGGAAGAAGCTATGGAACATTCCGTTGTAACGAACCACGCTTGCGGTCACGCCGTTTGCAATCAAGCGACGGCCATACTCTTCGCCTTCGTCACGCAATGGGTCAAGCTCTGCAGTGATGATGAGCGCAGGTGGTGCGCCCTTCAACAATGAATCCGGTGCGAAATGTGGTGATGCAAGCGGGTCTTTCTTGTCTGCATCAGCAGGCATGTAGTGGTTGGTGAACCATTCCATTGCTTGTCTTGTCAATACGGGGCCAGCTGCGTTCTCCACATGTGATGGGAATGAAGCGGTCATGTCAGTTGCGGGGTAGATCAGCATTTGGAACACGATGGGCACGGGGCGTTGCTGGCTCACGATGGCTGCAAGGTTTCCACCTGCGCTGTCGCCACCCACTGCGATGCGGTCGGGGTTGATACCAAGCTCTGCTGCGTTTTCATATGCCCAACGCAACGAGCACATGGCGTCTTCGACTGCGGCGGGGTAGCGATGCTCTGGCGCCAAGCGATAGTCAACACTCAACACTGCATGGCCCATGCGGTTTGCCAATGAACGACATACGGAATCGTGTGAGTCGAGTCCACCAATCACCCAACCGCCACCATGGTAAAACACCAACAGGCCAAGGTTCTTGTCGGCATTCGGGCGATACAAACGCGATGGAACACCACCGGCAACCACGTCGCGAATCTCGAACACTTCTTCGGTGGAAGGCAACTGACGAGAGTTGTAGTACTCACGAAATTCAGCAGCATCGGAATCCTGAATAACGGGGCCGCCAGCAGCAGCCATCATTTGAAGAATTACTTGTGCTTGTGGATGCAAAGCCATAAGGCCTCCTAGTTATTTAGTTTTTGGTGCGAGCGCGACGCGTAGCGCTGACGACACATGCGAGATGGCGTGCTTGCCGTCGTCGAGCCAGGGCGACATTGAGAAGAAGCCGTGGATCATGCCGAAGTAACGAACGATGCTTGTGTGAACACCGGCCGCAATGAGTGCGCGACCATATTCTTCGCCTTCATCACGCAACGGGTCGTGCTCTGCGGTAATCACAATTGCTGGTGGGCATGTCGCTAACACAGTTGAGTCTGCGCACAAAGGAGACACGCGTGGATCGTTCGCAGAGGTTTTGCCATCTAAGTAGAGATTGATAAACGCATCCATATCGACGGCGCGTAGACGAGGTCCATCGGCATTCTCAATGTAGGACTGGCTACTCATGCGACAGTCAGTCACGGGATATACGAGAGCTTGAAAGACAAGTGGCACGGGTTGCAATTGTGCAACAACAGCGGCGAGGTTGCCGCCTGCACTGTCGCCACCCACGGCCATACGTGATGCATCAATGCCGAGGGCTTCTGCATTTGCGGCGGCCCAAGCGGTTGCCTTTAATGAATCTTCCAAACCAGCGGGGAACGGGTGCTCCGGAGCCAATCGATAATCAACTGCCAACACCGCACAACCACTTTGGTTTGCAAGTGAACGGCACACTCCGTCATGTGAGCTGAGACTTCCGATGACCCAACCACCGCCGTGAAAGAAGACAAGTAAGCCAAGATTCTTTTCTGCACTAGGTCGGTACAACCGGACAGGCACACCATTTGCATCAATGTCGCGAATCTCGTGAATCAACTCGTTGGATACGAACTCAGTTGCGGCCGCAGCATGTCGAGCTTCGATGGGATCGGAATCGGCAAAGCCTTTGACTCCTCGAGAGACAAGAAGGTCAACGATGCGTGCTGCTTGTGGATGCAGAGCCATGACTTACTCCGCAGGCTTTGCTTCGGCGGCAGGCGCTGCAGCTTCGGCAGGTGCCTCTGCTGGTGCGGCGTCTGCAGCAGGTGCTGCCTTCTTCTTGACGGCAGGAGTACCTACTTTGACAGTGGTCTCTGCCCAATCTGGCCAGCGACGACGGCTCACGATGGAGAGTGTGCGCAACAACTTCATTGCGACTTCGTCTTCTTGCGCAGGCTTCGACTCGATGACACCTTCGGCAATCATGCGGTTGATGACTTCAACACCAACTTTGGTGCGCACGATGGTGAGAGTCCAGTCGTTGTCCTTGCCGATACCGCCGGTGGAGATGTCTGCGTGTTCTGCAGCGAAGTCAGGGCAGTTCTTGCAGCCTTCGCGAGTCCACTGATGGCATTCCTTCAAATCGATTTCATGGAACGAACCATCGTTCATCCAAATCTGGAAGGCGCCCTTGATGTTCATCTTCACCATGTCTTGCTTCTTCAAGCCGTACTTGGCTTCAAACAATTCAGGGAAGATCGCGTCGTCGAATGTTTTACTGCACAACAAACCAATGTTGAACTGGAATGGCTTTGACACTTTGCCGGCCTTGCGATCCCACATCACTGGTGGTGAAGACACCTGGCAACCCATGCCAACGAGTGCGAGCTTCGTGAGGCCCTTCTCTTTTGCTTCTGGAAGTGCAAGTGGGTTTGCGCAATAGGTGTAACGCGATCCTGCAGTTGCAAGTACTTCTTCCTTCGTTTGTACGAGGACTGGCTTTGCCTTCCACTTGTCGTTGTCTTCAACGCCACTGACGAGTGCGCCTTCGATGTAGTTGTTGTCCATTAACCAAGAAAGCATCGCGGTGACAAAGCCACCGTCTTGACCCTTCTCTAATTGAGTCTTGTCAGATGCTCGTGTGAGGAGAAGTTGTTCCCAGATGCCAGCCATCTCATCGTCTTGACGATCGCGGCCGAAGAGATGGTTGTTGGCAGAAGATTCCCATGTGCGGAAGCGTGGGCAGGCACGTGTGCAGGTGGTGCAGCCCTTCTCGCCATGGAGGCAGTTGTCGAGGCCGAGTTCTTCTTCAATGTGGAACGGCTTGTACTTGCCTTCCTCATGCTCGTATCCGATGACGTCATGAGGACATGTGACGACACATCCGGCGCAACCGGTACACAGGCCGGTGTTGATGACCTCTTCGTAGAGCTCTTTCCATTGCGCTGTCCAGCGCTCGGCCTTGGCAGGTGCATCGGGTGTCATGGTCATTCCATGACATTAGGGGCTAGACGGCGTCTGCTCCATGTTCGCCCGTGCGGATGCGGATGATCTGCTCAACAGAGGTAACCCACACCTTGCCATCACCGATTTTGCCCGTATTTGCGGCTTTCACGATGATGTCGATGACTTCGTCCACGTTGCTGTCTTCAACAACGAGTTCCATCTTCGACTTGGGGACGAAATCGATCTGGTATTCCGAGCCGCGGTAGGTCTCGGTGTGGCCACCTTGGCGACCAAAGCCTCGTACCTCTGACACGGTCATGCCCTGCACGCCCGCAGCCTTCAAAGCTTCTTTGACATCGTCCACTTTGAACGGCTTGATGATTGCTGTAACGAGCTTCATAGTTTCATTCTGCCTTATATAGAGAAGTAGTGGTCACTGGTATGCCGACTCGGCGTGTTGGCTCTGGTCGAGACCGACAAGTTCTTGTTCTGTTGTGACGCGTAAACCGATGGTGCGGTCAAGAATCTTTGCCATCACCCAAGTAACGCTGAACGAGAACACGATGGTGGCGCCCAGTGCAACAAGTTGGTCAATAAGGAGAGAAGTACCGCCGCCGTAGAACACTCCATCGAAACCGAGCGCATTTACCTTGATGTCGGAAAAGAAGCCCAACAAGATTGCACCGAGGATGCCGCCGACAAGGTGTACTGCAATCACGTCAAGACTGTCGTCGAATCCGAACTTGGCCTTTAGCGCAAGTGCGAGGTAACACACGGCACCAGCAATGAGTCCGATGTAAATCGGTGACATGCCGCCGACGTAACCAGCACATGGAGTGATGGCAACGAGACCTGCAACGGCACCAGATGCCGCACCGAGAGTTGTTGCGTGTCCTGCTTTGAGTTTTTCAACAAGCAGCCAACTGCACATTGCAGCTGCTGCAGCGAGGTGAGTGTTCACGACTGCTTGTGCAGCAAGACCGTTTGCAGCGAGTGCGGAACCGGCATTGAAACCAAACCAACCGAACCACAAGATGCCTGTACCAAGAATGGTGAACGGCAAGTTGTGTGGAGGCATCGCTTCGCGTGGCCAGCCTTTACGGTTGCCCATCACCAACACAATGGCGAGTGCTGCAACGCCAGCATTCACGTGAATAACGGCGCCGCCTGCGAAGTCGAGTGCTCCGCGCTTGAACAACCAACCGTTCGGGCTGAACACCCAGTGCGCAACAGTGGGGTAGACGATGACGGCCCACACGCCGATGAGAATCGCGTACGCCGAGAACTTCAAGCGATCTGCTGTTGCGCCGGTGATGAGTGCAGGCGTGATGACGGCGAACATCATCTGGAATGCGAAGAACGCGAGAACTGGAATTGCCAATGCAAAGTCGCCGGTGTAGCCAGGCACATGCGCGATGTTTGTGAGGTTCTTCATCATTGCGAAATCGAAGTTGCCGAAGTACTTACCTTCTCCACCAAATGCGAGACTGAATCCAACGGTGGCCCACAAGATGCTGATGATGCCCATTGCGAAGACGTTTTGCATCAACATGCCAAGCACATTCTTTGCGCGCACCATGCCGCCATAGAAGAAGGCAAGACCTGGTGTCATAAAGGCAACTAACGCAATGGAAACAAGTACCCAAGCGGTTGCTCCTGTGTCGATGTCTGCTGCGAAAAGCATTGAAATCTCCTTCATGACGAATGAACAAACACGAGAGTAGAAACGGACTGTTTCCAAATTGTTTCGTCCGTGTGAGCACAGCACAAATTAGATACAGCGTGTTAACAAAAGGGAATCTGTCGAGAAATTTGAGTCTCGTACCTTGTGCATTACCTACCCACCACCTAACAAGGAGGAAGCGAATGCAAGCCCTCACCCTGAGGACACGATTAGCCGACAAGGACCGTCAAAAGTTCTTCTTGGCTTTCCTGGGCGGAAAGCTCATCGGTATCGCCGGTGCAGTCGCAGCCATCATTACTCTCGGACCTTGGTTCACTGGACAAGTTGCTCACGCGCTTGCGCCAGGTGCAGATGACCTCCAAACGCAGATCACTGGAACCATCAATGGTTTGAACACCGCATGGACGCTGATCGCAGCGTTCCTTGTGTTCTTCATGCAAGCCGGTTTCATGATGTTGGAAGCTGGCTTCTCACGCACACGTGAAGTTGTCAACGTTCTGATGGAGTGCATCGTCGACACGTGCTTGTGCGCGTTGCTCTTCTGGGCATTCGGATTCGCATTCATGTTTGGTGTTGGCAATGGCTTTATCGGCCATTCCTTCTTCTTCTTGCACGGTGCAACCGCCACGTACACATTTGGTGGTTCATTCGACACCGGCGTCGCATTCATGGCGTTCTTCTTGTTCCAATACGCATTCGCAGATACCTGCTCCACCATCACCTCCGGTGCAATGGTGGGACGCACCGGTTTCTGGGGCGACATCTGGTACTCCATCGGCGTTTCCGGTTTCATCTACCCAATCATCGGTCACTGGATCTGGGGCCCAGGCGGCTTCTTGCAGACAGCACACAATGGCGTGTGGTTGCGTGACTTCGCTGGTTCAACAGTGGTGCACACCGTTGGTGGCATCATCGCCCTCTGCGGCGCAATCGTCCTCGGACCACGCCTTGGTCGCAAGTTCAAGCGCGATGGTGGCGGTCTTCCCGCTGGCCACGACTTGACCATTGCTGCAATTGGTGGCGTCATCCTCTGGTTCGGTTGGTACGGATTCAACCCCGGTTCAACACTCTCAGCAATCGACGCAGCAGGCATCGGTCGCGTTGCAACAAACACCACGCTTGCAGCAGCAGCTGGCGGCATGGTTGCAATGTTCCTTGTCTATCCACGTTCGAAGAAGTGGGACGTTGGTATCACCATTAACGGTTTCCTTGGTGCACTCGTTGCAATTACCGCACCGTGTTACTGGGTGAGCCCAACAGGCGCCATCATCATTGGTGCACTTGCTGCTCCAGTGGTTGTATACGGCATTGACCTCATCGAATGGTTTCGCATTGACGATCCAATTGGTGCAGTCGCCGTTCACGGTTTCTGCGGCATCTTCGGTACCTGGTGCGTCGGTTTGTTCGCCACTGGTGAATACGCAGACTTCAAGGGCCTTTTCTACGGCGGCGGCACAAAGCAGCTGTGGGCTCAAGTGTGGGGTAACGGCCTCGTTGTTATCGTCACAGTTGTTGTCTCATTCATTCTCTTCACTGTTGTGAAGGCAACCGGAACGCTCCGTGTGTCTGAAGACGGCGAACGTGAAGGTATCGACATCCACGAGCATGGTTCGCCTGCTTACCACCCAGAGTCGGCCTTCATGGGCCGTGGCCTCTAAGAGAAACTCACGGAAAGGATCAACACAATGTTGGAACTCATCACCGCGGTTATTAAGCCGCACAAGTTGGATGACGTGAAGGAAGCACTTCTTGCCATCGGCATCAAGGGCATCACAGTCACTGAGGTTCGCGGCTTTGGTCGCCAGGGCGGCAAGACCGAGGTCTACCGCGGATCGGAATACTCCATTGATTTCATCCCCAAGGTGAAGTTGGAAGTCATTGTTCCTGCCGCTGAGGTGTCATCAGTTATTGATGCCATCGTTGCAGCAGCCCGCACCGAGCGAATCGGTGATGGCAAGGTCTGGTCAATGCCTATCGGCAACCTCATTCGTGTTCGTACCGGAGAAACTGGCACGGACGCGATTTAGTCACAACAACAAAAGGGCCTCGGTGGTAACACCGGGGCCCTTTCGTTTGTCCAGGAACTATTACGACAACAGCTTGACGATGCGTTGTTCTATTTGTGGCGACAACTTGTTACCAGCTCTGTCGGTGACTTCGAAACGATCATCCACTTGTCCGTCAACGGTGGCAATTCGTGCGTGGTGAATGTCCACTCCTGCACGTGAGAAGGCTGCAGCGATGTTGGAGAGAAGCCCTGGTTGGTCATCGCCAGAAATATTGACAAACGTATTGATGGGATGACGATTGTGATCAAAGGTCACGGATAGTTGTGCGTTCTTCACACGGACACTCTTGCGACCATTGAAGCGAGAGAGACGTGCATTGAGAGAACTAAGGAGTGCTTCTGAGTCGGGCTCAGATGATGCATCAACAGTGAAAGTGTCCAGCACTGCGCCATCGGGCCAAGTGGCGAGTGCGGCGCCAACGATGTTGAGACCGCGTTCACGGAAGGCATCGGTAATGCGGGCAAGAAGTGCCGACATGTCATATGCAACGACATGAACATTCCATGCAGCCCCATTGCGATCCACGTGCACCGTTGCCTGCCCACGCACGGGCATGGGGTGCAGCAGTTGCACAAGACGTGCGAGCTCTTCGGGCTCATGTGCAAGAACAAATGCCGATGGAGCCGTGTCGATTCGGTACGCCAAAGAATCATCATTGAGGAAGCCGATGGCCTCGCTTCGACGAACTTCTTCTAGCGAGGCATATGCGCCATCAAGAAGTTCGGGGTGGGCGAGAAGTTGCTGTACGGAAGTAGTGATGTCGAGGAGTACAGCGAAGCCTTCGTCTTCAAGTGCAACGCGACATTCAGTCAGGATGCGGCAACGCTCCACGCTCAAAGGGTTTCCGAGATAGCCAGCCAATTGCGCGAGCAAAAGGTTGTCGGCTTCATATGGAAGCGATGTCACTGCAGTTTCGAGAAGTGAAGACGCATTGGTCAGTGAAGCAATTTCTTTCCGCACTTCTGACGGAAGCGAGAGTGAGTTGATGAATCCAAGATCAACTGCCGTCAACAGGGGTTCGTCTGTGATGTCCACCATGAACGCGGCAATTAACAGAGCACAATCATTCAGTGTGGGCGCTGGCATTCGACGACGGATGGCGGTCACTATGGGGAATGACATCGCAGCATTCGGATCAAGATCTGCAATATCGGTTCGACGATGCTGCAGCATGAGTGCAATCGGTGGAAATGCCC
This sequence comes from uncultured Actinomycetes bacterium, assembly GCA_937927625.1. Taxonomy (GTDB): domain Bacteria; phylum Actinomycetota; class Acidimicrobiia; order Acidimicrobiales; family Ilumatobacteraceae; genus UBA2093. The sequence goes on from CALBSD010000019.1 coordinate 16,186, forward strand.
GGTCGATCACATTGGACGCTTCCAGTAATCGCCACGAACGAACATTGCCGCGCATCAGGACGTCAAGAAGTAACTCGGTTGCTGCTGTATCCCACACCAGAGGAGTTTCGCGTTCCTCATGAAGCCACTGGAGAACCAACTCGTCTGGCTGCGTGGTGGCGGCCCCAACCGCTGCGCTCAACGCACGCGCCAACACGTCTGATGATGCCGTGGATATTGATTGTCTGGGAGTTGACAATTTTCGTGCGCGGTACTTCAACAACGGTGGGGTGATGACAGTTGTTGCCAACACCATCAGAATGACGACTGCAAATAAGTCATCGTGAAACACGCCGAGTGAAACGCCAGTAGCGGCAACGATGAAGCCGACTTCGCCGCGAGGAATCATTCCGATTCCAACGGTCAACTTGTCGGCTGTGGTTCTGACTGCGCCGAAAGAAGAAACAAGCTTTGTGAGACCTGCAACAACAATGAAGACGGCAGACAATGCCAACACATGGCCATCGACAAATTTATGAATGTCGGTGCTGATTCCGATGCCGACGAAGAACACGGGAATCACCACGAGCCCAAGCGAGCTCAAATCTCGTGAGGTTCGTTCGCGATGTGGAGATGCGCCGATTGCCATTCCTGCAATGAATGCTCCGATAATCGGGGCAAGACCGGCCAATGCTGCAACGCCAGAGAATGCAGCGATGGTGATGATGCTGACGACAGAGGAAGTGGTTGCGCCCGCGTTGCGTTCGTCAAGGAATGCATTGATACGTGGCAACACAATGAACCCAACGAGCCCAGCACCGACGATGAACAGAATCGCGACACCGAAAGTCGACAGTGCATGAAGCACATCGATGTGTCCGCTCTTCACGGTGCCTGCGACAACTGTGAGGACAACTAGTCCCAGTACGTCGTCTGCAACTGCTGCGCCCAGAACAATGCGTGACTCGATGGAGGACAGCATCTTCAAGTCGCCGAACACACGTGCAGTGATTCCGATGCTCGTGGCTGCAAGCGCCGTGCCAAGAAACAATGACGTGGCCATCGATTCGTCGAGCAACACTCCAGCGATAGTTCCCGCGATCATTGGCAGTACAACGCCGAGTGTCGCGACAGACAACGCCGCGCGTCCCACTCGACGCAAGCCGGCAAGGTCGACGTGTAGCCCGACTTCGGCCAACAGAACAATGACGCCAAGTTCCGACAATAGAGAGAGGTAATCGCTGGGGGTGACGACACCGAACACCGATGGTCCGAGAATGATGCCTGCAATGATTTCGCCGACAACGGCAGGTGCGCCGATGCGTTCGGCAAGAGAGCCACCGAGACGTGCCACCAAAAGGATCGCCGCAAGGCTGAGAAGGATGGTGTCCAACTTCAAGTGGCCAGAGGAGGCCAGGAGCACCGAATTCATTCCATGAGTTATAACTGAGAACCCATCGTCTCAATGATGTAGCTGGCCAATTTCAGCCCCGCCACGCTCAGCATCCATCCACGGCGACGAACCGTGACAATGGCTTCTGGGCCAAGCCAGCGGCGAACGGACACAAGAGAAGCGTCCACCCTGCGAGCAGAGGTGTTGTCAATGCCTGACTGGCGCGCAATGAACTCACGGCCAACGACGCGGCCGCTGGATTCGACCAATACCTTCAGGACTTTGAGGTCGAGAGGGGTGGGCTGAATATCTCGGTCTTTGTCGATGTCCAGCTCTGGCATGGGTTCACCGTACGGCAGGCAGTTTTCAGGTCTGTTCGCCCCTTGTAAACGGTGTGTGAACGGTCATACCCATCCGATTGGGGGAATCCGTGACTTTTCCGACAGAATCGGAACTCATGGAACTCACCTATGCCCCCGAAGACGAACAGTTCCGCGCGGAGATCCGCGCCTGGCTGCAGGAAAACTTGCCGAAGGGCTGGTTCGACAAAGGTTTCGAAATGTCGAACGACGAACGCAAGAAGTTCAACGATGAATGGCCAAGCAAGCTGTTCTCCGGTGGATGGATTTGCGCAACCTGGCCAAAGGAATACGGCGGCAAGGGCCTGACCACTATGCAAGGCGTTGTTCTTTCAGAAGAGTTTGCGAACGCAAAGGCACCAATGCGTGCTGACTTCTTCGGCGACACACTCGTTGGTCCAACACTTCTTCAGTGGGGTACCGAAGAGCAGAAGAAAGAATTCCTTCCTCAGATTCTCAACGGCAGCATGCGCTGGTGCCAAGGTTTCTCCGAGCCAAACTCCGGTTCCGACCTTGCAAGCTTGAAGACAACTGCAGTTCTCGACGGTGACGAATGGGTCATCAACGGCCAGAAGGTGTGGACCACTCAAGGTCACCACGCCGACTACTGCTTCCTTCTCACACGCACAGATCCTGATGCGCCAAAGCACAAGGGCATCTCGTACTTGCTCGTTCCAATGCGTCAGCCTGGCGTTGAAGTGCGCGGCATTGTTCAGCCAGACGGCACTGCAGAGTTCTGCGAAGTGTTTTTCGACAATGCACGTTGCCCGAAGGACAATGTTGTTGGTGGCGTGAACAACGGCTGGATCGTTACAAACTCCACCCTCGCTTTCGAGCGCGGCATGAGCGCCACCACCGGTTACCGCCGCTTCGAGTCTGAGTACAAGGCAATGGTTCGCGGTGCAAAGGAAAACGGCACTATCGACGATCCAAAGATTCGTCAGCGCCTCATGACCTATTACACCAAGATTCAGATTCTCAAGATCAACGGTCTTCGTTCACTTTCCACCACTCTGATGGGCAAGAAGGATCCAAGTATGGCTGCACTCGGTGCGACCAACAAGATGTTCTGGACCGAAATGCACAAGGAAGCAATGGAGCTTGCTCTTGACATCTCTGGTGCCGACGCAATGCTTGTTGACTACGCAATGGGTGACGGCAACTGGCCAGGAACCGCACGCGAGAAGCGTCGTGAGGGTTACCCCGTCAGCGGCATGATGTCAGCGTTCTTCTTCTCTCGTTCCGAAACCATTTGGGGTGGAACAAGCCAGATCCAGCGCAACATCGTTGGCGAGCGCGTCCTTGGTCTTCCAAAGGAACCATCGAGCAAGTAAAAACTTTGCCTGTTGCGTAGTGTGTCTACGTGGCAGTTGCTAAGACAACAATTGAAATGTTTCGCGGAACGGTCAAGGCTCCTTTTGGAATCTTGACCGTTGTCGCATCTGACAAAGGTGTGCGTTTTTGCATGTTCGAAGAGGATGCGCATCCCAAGTCGTTTGACGGTCTGCGCATCAAGGACGATGCCAACCATCCAATGGTGAAAGAAGCGCTTACTCAATTGCGTGAGTACTTCGCTGGCACTCGTAAAAAGTTTGACGTGAAGCTCGATTTACAGGGAACAGAGTTTCAGGTTGCGGCGTGGAAATCGTTGGCAAAAGTTCCGTACGGAAAGACCGCTTCATACGCGCAACAAGCTGCATCAATTGGCCGTCCGAAAGCCGTGCGTGCCATAGGTGGAGCAAATGGGCGTAACCCCGTTGTCGTCATCCTTCCGTGTCACCGCATTATCGGAGCAGACGGATCTCTCACTGGTTTTGGTGGGGGATTGCCCGTGAAAGTGTGGCTACTTGAGCACGAACAGAAGATGTCCGCACAGTCCAAGTAACTGATTGCGTAAGGTTGCAGGCATGACTCTTGCCTCGAACGTTCTTGCAGTTCTCCTCATCATCGTGTGCGTCGGCTCAGCCTTGATGGATTTCAAGAAGCCAGAACAACTTGTGCAGTCGATGAACAAGTTGCGTATTCCACTGAATGCACTTCCCGTCCTTGGTGCCATCAAGATTGCTGCAGCAGTTGGCCTCATCCTCGGTTTCGGCAACATCCGTTTGGCCGAAGTGACTGGTGCATGTTTGTGCGCCTACTTCGCAATCGCAACAACGACGCACACACGCGTCAAGGACAGTATTCGGGACACAGCTCCAGCTTTTGCCTTGTTGGTTGTATCGATGTTGTTTGTGCTTACAACATTCGCGCGGTAAGCCAACTCGGGTTTAGCCGCGCAACTTTTCCCACTCGGAATCTTCGAGTCCGAGTTTCTTGAATCGTTTTGAAATCCACAATGGCACTTCCATCGGAAGACCTTGTTCAATCTCGGAGACCATTTGACCGTTCTCATCCCACATATGACACGTGTTGAGATTCATGGCGTAACCACGACGACGATCTTCTTTGCTCATAGCGGCACGGTCTTCGGAAGAAACTGATGTTGAACCGATGCGCATCGACCAGATGCTCTGAATAGCAACGGGTGCCATGGCTGTCAACATTGCGCCGATGTGTGTGCATCCACGAGGCCCACCGAAGAGCTCTTTCACTTTTGCATTGAAGCCACGTGCAATCGATAAGCCGACCAATTTGTCATAGGCCGGAACGATGTCGGTGCAGTGCGTGTGTGGACGTTCGTGGAACTCCACATTCGCTCCAACGATTTCCAATGAAGGAAACGCAATTTCGAGGTCAACAATCATGTGGTGTACCCACAAGGTTTCTGGGTCATCCTTCACGTACAAGCCAGCGGGCTTCTCGTCGAAGATGACGCCACGCATGAGGAACTTGTCTTCGCTCAACTTGTATGTACGGATTTCATACCGACGTGTATGAATCAGCTTTCCGCCTTGAGGTGGAGCAGGGAAGTAATCGTTACTGGACACGGGAAACACTGTGTCAGAGTCAGAACTCGTTAGGCGAACCGAACAACGAAGTATGTAAATAACCCTGTGTTTATAGGGCTAATTGCGTGACAGAAAACTACAGACAATTGCGACTTTTAAGGAATGCCTAACAAGGGGGTGCAGGCATACGGTGAGGAATGAGGCCACATGTGGTCTTAAGGGAGAAGCAAAATGTCAGAAGAAAACAAGAGGAATTCACTCCTCGACAGCGGGAACATGTTGTTCTCGATGATGATGCTTGCGGTCATCGCAATGATCGTCGCCATCGCTGGTGTAGGAATCGTTTCTGTCGCGAAGAGCGACAACGTTGCCGCATCATCTGGTGGTGCAACAACTGTGAACGTCACGTTGACTGAGTTCGCAATCACGCTCAGCCCATCAGTTGTTCCACCCGGAGATGTCATTCTCAGTGTTCACAATGCAGGCTCTGCAGAACACAACTTGGCTGCTGCTTCGTTGAATAAGCGCACTCCACAAATTCCTTCAGGTGGGCACGTCACTCTTGAACTCGGCAAACTCACCAGCGGTCTTGAGCTCATCTGTGAAGTCGCTGGACACAAAGACTCGGGCATGAAGGTGAACCTTGGCGTGAGTTCAGATGCTTCTGCCGGAAGTTCGGACACTGTTGCTCCAGCGATGTCCTGGCAGGACATGGACAAGATGATGGAAGCCGTCGCGATGCAGTTCGGCAAAGTGACGACCAAGGGTGATTCTGGCAAGGACCTCGCACCCACGATTACTGCTGATGGAACGAAGCAATTCGACCTCACCGCAAAGATCGTGGACTGGGAAGTTGAGCCAGGCAAGATCGTTAAAGGTTGGGCCTACAACGGTCAGATTCCCGGACCAATTCTTCGTGTGAATGTTGGCGACAAGGTGCGCATTCGTTTGACCAACGAACTCACTGAGTCAACGTCGATGCACTTGCACGGTGTGCGTGTGCCTAACGCAATGGATGGTGTTGATCCATACACGCAGAAGCCCATCAAGCCAGGCGAAACATTTGATTACGAATTCACTGCGCTTGAACCAGCAATTGGCATGTACCACTCACATCACAATGCTCAGGTGCAGATTCCAAATGGTCTCGCTGGTGCAATCATCATCGGTGACTGGAAGGCCATCGCTACAAAGACCGCAGGTAGCCGACTTGTTGGCGACAAAGACGGCAAGGTCGACTCAGAAGTTGTCATGGTGTTGAACGATGCCGGCAACATCGGGCTCTCGTTGAACGGTAAGTCGTTCCCAGCAACTGCTCCCTACACCGCAAAAGTGGGCGAGACAATGTTGGTGCACTATTACAACGAGGGTCTGATGACTCACCCCATGCACTTGCACCAACCATCTGGTTTGGTTATCGCACGAGATGGCAAGCCGCTTGAGCATCCATTTATGGCTGACACGATTTCAGTTGCTCCGGGCGAACGTTGGACCGTTGCTTACACAATGCTTGACCCAGGTGTTTGGGCTTGGCACTGCCACATTCTCACCCATGCTGAAACCCCTCAGGGCATGAAGTACATGGTGACTGCAGTCATCGTGAAGTGATT
>CALBSD010000020.1 GCA_937927625.1 uncultured Actinomycetes bacterium
TCGCCATGGTGTTTCAAGACCCAATGTCGGCTTTGAATCCGTATTACACAGTCGGACACCAAATCGCTGAGGCATATGAGGTCCATCACCCCAATGCATCAAAAGAAGAGGTGAAGGCCAAAGTCTTGGAAATGCTGACAAAGGTGGGAATTCCTAATCCTGTGCAGCGTGCTGACGAATACCCACATCAGTTTTCTGGCGGTATGCGCCAACGAATCGTGATCGCCATTGCTTTGGTGAACGATCCGAAGATTTTGATTGCAGATGAGCCAACGACTGCTCTCGACGTAACGGTGCAGGCTCAGATTCTGGACTTGATGTTGTCGTTGCAGGCACAAAATGGCATGGCCATTCTTCTCATCACTCACGACCTGGGTGTCGTCGCTGAGGTGGCTCGCGACGTACTTGTGATGTATGCCGGTCGTGTTGTTGAGAAAGCTGATGTTGAAGATCTCTTTGAGATTCCAACGCACCCATATTCCTGGGGACTTCTTGGTGCAGTTGCCAGTCTTGAAGACAGCGGTCGAGGTCATCTGAAGACAATTGAGGGAACACCGCCGTCACTGTTGAATATGCCAACGGGTTGTGCTTTTCATCCGAGGTGTGCATTCGCATCTGAGAATGGCAACCTTTGCATGTCAACAGTTCCATCGCTAGTACAAAAGGGGCCAGAGCATTCTTTCTCTGCATGTCACTTGTCTGCAGAACGAGTTGTTGAGATTGGCCGAAAGGTGGGGAACTAGTGGAAGCTTCTATTGCACTCGAGGCAAAGAATCTCGTTAAGTATTTCCCAACTGGCCATCAGGGACTTCTTGGTCGTCCAACAAAGGAGCTAAAAGCAGTTGACGGGGTCTCATTTGTCTTACGACAAGGCGAGACACTTGGCATTGTTGGTGAAAGTGGTTGTGGAAAATCGACACTTGCTCGATTGATTACGAGATTGCTGGATGCAACATCCGGTGATGTTTTCCTCGACGGTAAATACATCACATCTATAAGCGGACGTGAACTACGTGTTGTGCGACAGAAGTTGCAGATGATCTTTCAAGATCCATATTCATCTTTGAATCCGCGTCACAGTGTTGGTCAGATTATTTCTGGTCCTCTTGAAGTGCAGGGAATTATTCCTGAAGGCGGCGTGAAAAAGCGTGTGCAGGAAATGATGGAGCTTGTCGGGCTTAATCCTGAGCACTACAACCGATACCCACACGAATTCTCTGGTGGTCAACGCCAACGTATTGGCATCGCACGATCCCTCATTCTGAATCCATCCGTCATCGTCGCGGATGAACCTGTGTCGGCTCTTGACGTGTCCATCCAGGCTCAGATTCTGAATCTGTTGGAGAAACTGCAACAGGATCTCGGCTTGTCCTTTGTCTTTATTGCTCACGACCTATCTGTTGTTCGACATATTGCCGACCAAGTCGCAGTGATGTACCTCGGCAAGATTGTGGAAATGGGTCCATCGGCCGGCGTGTACTCATCGCCACTTCACCCATACACAACGGCTCTGCTGTCGGCAGTTCCGGTAGCGAATCCGAAAAAGAGGGGAGCCTCTGGTCGAATCCGTCTCGAAGGAGATGTTCCGTCCCCTGTGGACCCACCATCTGGATGCCGTTTCCGTACCCGTTGCTGGAAAGCCACCGATCTCTGCGCCTCTCAGGAGCCCATCTTGGCTGATGCAGGTGGTGGACACCTCGTGGCATGCCATCACCCTATGGAAGCCTCTGAGGGGGCTGGGAAGCCCATTTCCGAGGGATAGGATTATCAAC
>CALBSD010000021.1 GCA_937927625.1 uncultured Actinomycetes bacterium
TTTCTGCGCTCGCATTGGCGGCTTGTTCGAACAGCAGTGCCACTTCAACTTCCACCAGTGTCAGCACCTCAACGCCGAACGGTGCGGTGACTTATTCGTCGCATCTCATTGGAACACTCGACGGCGCACTCGACCTTGTTGAACGGTCTCCTGAAGACAACTGGTTTTATGTTGTCTCGCAAAAAGGAACCATTGAACGATGGACAAGAGATGGCAAAAGGATCGACACAGTTCTTGACATATCCGCGATGACACATGCTGGCGGCGAACAAGGCCTTCTTGGTTTTGCTGTGCGACATCTTCCAGCGAAGACAGATGCATTCATTAACTACACCAACAATGACGGCGACACAGTTGTCGCTTGGCTAGCGGTGAATGAAGACGGAACGCTTGACAATTCTCGAAAGATTGCAGGCACAGAATTTCTGACAATCAAACAGCCCTATGCCAACCACAACGGTGGCGGATTAGCAATTGGACCTGACAACTACCTTTACATCGGCACCGGTGACGGCGGCAGTGCCAATGATCCCGAACGTCGCGCGCAAGATACGTCTTCGTTACTGGGCAAAATTCTGCGAATTGACCCAAACAATATTGACGGCGTCGGCAACGAGGGTTACACAATTCCTTCGGATAATCCGTACATCAACATTGCTGGTGCCCGACCAGAAATCTGGGCCATTGGTCTGCGTAATCCATGGCGATTTACCTTTGATTCATTCGGCAGTTTGTGGATTGCCGATGTGGGCCAGAACTCCTGGGAGGAAATAAGCATTGCACCTAAATTTGGACCAGCAATGGGGGTAAAAAGCCTCAATTTTGGCTGGAGTGCCTATGAAGGTCGCCACCGATTCAATTCAGATGTCATTGCACAAGATGTCATTAACCCTGTCTATGAGTATCCACATCACAAAGGTGCTTGTTCCATTTCAGGAGGGGCAATTGGGAGCAACACTTCCACGATGGGACGTGCTGGTTGGTTCTTTTTTGGCGACTATTGCACAGGGACCGTGTCAGCCGTCCTCACAGATGGAACCACAACAGTGGCCAATGAAGAGGTGTTGACCGGCATGGGAAACATCACAGCAATACGGTCAACACGCGATGCGTTATACGTACTCTCGCAAACAGGCGAAGTGCGACAGCTGATTGTGACGCGAAAGTAATTAGCGACGAGCGCCCATGAACATGCCACGCAGCGCTTGGTAGTTCTCAATACAGTGACCGGCACCGAGAACAACAGCTTCCAAAGGCTGAGGCGACATCTTCACTGGAACTTCTGTTTCACGTTCAATGCGTTGTGCGAGACCGCGCAACATGCCGCCACCGCCAACGAGGTACATGCCTCGTGCAAGGAAGTCTTGTGCAAGTTCTGGTGGCGCTTTTGCTAAGCAACGCTTGACGGACAACACCATCGCCGCAACTGGTTCATCAATTGCAAAGCGAACTTCTTCTGCAGTCAGTCGCACCGTCTTTGGCAAACCTGTTACCAAGTCGCGACCACGAATGTCTGCGCTGCGATCTTCAGGACCAGGTTCAGCGGATCCAATTTGGATCTTGATTTCTTCTGCAGTGCGTTCGCCGATTGCAACACCATGTTCGCGACGAACATAGTTCTGAATCGCAGCGTCAATATCGAAACTGCCAACACGAATTGCTTCAAGCGCAACAACGCCACCAAGACTGATGACGGCAGTCTCTGTGGTACCGCCACCGATGTCGATCACCATGTTGCCCACTGGCTCATCGATGGGAAGGTTCGCACCAATCGCTGCTGCCATTGGCTGCTCAATGAGTTGCGCATCGGACGCACCCGCACGACGCGTTGCGTCTGTAACGGCGCGACGCTCCACTTCAGTAATGGCCGACGGTACACAAATAACCACTTTGGGACGGGTGAATCGGGAGACGCCAACACGCTGCAAAAGCAAGCGAATCATGCGTTCCGTGATATCAAAGTCCGTGATCGCACCACCGCGTAAGGGGCGTACGGCCACGATGTAACTAGGCGTACGACCGATCATGTCCCAGGCCTCATGACCCGTTGCTAACACTTCACCTGACTGGCGATTGACTGCAATCACCGAGGGTTCGTTCAGAACAATGCCGCGACCTTTCATGTACACAAGCGTGTTCGCTGTGCCGAGGTCGATTGCAAGGTCACGTGCCATTAGCGGCTCCACCGATCATCTGGGTTGTTGTGGTGAACAGAGTTACGACGCGCGTCGGGTGAGAGCGCATCAATGTGTCGACGGAACTGCGCAATGCCATCGTCGATACGGCTTTTACGATTATCGAGATACACGAGTACAAGAAGTGTTCCACCGGACACGACTGCCATAAAAGTAAAGAACGTTGTGATGAATGACATCGCAATCATTTGGTGCCTCCGACTCCATGTGGCTGCACAATTTCATGTGCGCCTGTTCCCCAATCGGATCCACCCGACCAGTTCTCCTTCTTCCAGATTGGAGCACTCTCTTTCAACGCATCAATTGCAAAACGCGCAGCATCAAAAGCAACCGGACGATGAGCGGACGATACGGCGACGACGACCGATGATTCACCCAGTTCAAGCGTGCCGGTGCGATGCAAAATTGCGATACGTCGTGCATCAGGAAAACGGACTCGTGTCTCGGATGCAATCTTTTCGAAGGATGGGATGACGGCATCCTCATACGCTTCATACTCAAGCGACGTGACGTCTGTGCGTCCATCTGCATGATCACGGACAGTTCCGGAGAAGACAACAACAGCTCCACAATCAGGACGAATAGCCCACTCGTAGATGGCAGCAATCGGCAATTCCTCAGTGGTCAGAGCGAACCACTCATCACCTTTTCCTTGCACCATCACCCTGTCATCGTACCCCTACCCACGTGGGGTGAACCTGTGATGCCGACATCATCTGCCGCCTGGTTGCGATTACTCTCGACCTTTCGTGACGACAGACGAATTCGACAAAGAACACTCCTCGCCGCTCGCCCCAGACGAACGGTTCTGGCGCCACCCTGCCGAACAGGCCGATGCCGAACGAAATAAACACCTGTCTCATGTTCCTCCGTTGGGCCGTCGTCTCACTGCGCTCACCGCAACAGTCAGCTTGGTCGCCTCGATGGCTGTTCTCTTCATCGCAGTTCCGAAAGGAATCAGCGAATATGTCGATGGCAACGACACGCCGACAACGATCCAACAACTACGAGTGAAGAACTCACTTTTGTCCTTCGTTGCAATTGCTGACGGGGCTAAAGGACCAACGACGGCAGTTTCTTTGGGAGGTGGATGTTGGCTCGTTGCTGCTGAATCCGTCGACATCGGCGAACCCATTTGGTTGACCTTTGATTCCGGCACTGAAGCGAGGGTTCGCTACTTCACTCTTAGCCCCGACCAATCTGTCGTCCTCCTTCGCACTGGCATAGACAAGCTCGCCACCCCTCACACTGATTGGAACCGGTATCTTGCGCCGCACGCGATGACAGACCTACAGGGCTTGTTGATGTTGGATACGCACGGACTTCATCGCATCACCGAAGAGCCGGTCTTCACGATGCAATCGGAACCAAACGAAATTCCAGTCATGACTGATTCACCAATCAACGGCACTGCCGCCATTGTGCAAGACCCCAATGCCCTCGTCGGAGTTGCCGCCACCACCCAACAGAGCACTTGGTTTCTTTCCAAGGAGATGCTCATGGCTCTCACACTGCAGACTCCGCAGCCCGCACACTAAGCACCACTCTCGCCACCTAACCTGAGTACATGGCGGACAACGACCCCACACCGTTCAACCCTTTCGGAGGCATGCCGTTCTTCAACGACATGATGCGTGCGATGTCGCAGCAAGGGCCGTTGAATTGGGACCTTGCTCAACAGTTCGCCCAATTAGGTGCAGTCGGCGAAACAGTCGATCCAGAGCCCGACGCTTCAACCCGCATTGCGTACAACGCTCTCGCGGATATCGCCGACATGCATGTTCGCGAGATCACCACGCTGTCTACTGGTCCTCGTGATCGCCATGTTGAAATTCTCACGACAACGCGCGCCAAGTGGGCGCAACGCACTCTCACTGATCTTCGGCCTCTCTTCACCAACCTTGCAACAGCACTGAACCGTCGCGACGATTCGGGCGAGACCCCTGATGACCCCATGGCCGCTATGCTTTCCAATCTCTCCACGATGATGGCTCCCGCAATGATGGGCATGTCCATCGGCTCCATGATTGGTGCGCTTGCATCACATGCGCTTGGTCAATACGAACTGCCATTGGCTCGCCCACATGCGTCCGAAATTCTCGTCGTGGCCTCATCGGTTGATTCATTTGCCGCTGAATGGAGCATTGCCGCTGACGACATGCGGATGTGGGTCCTCATTCATGAGCTTGCATCCCATGCGATTCTTGCTTCGCCAGCAATCGAGAATGGGCTCACCGCTTTAGTGCAACAACATGTTTCAGCGTTCCGACCCGACCCACAAGCGTTGATGGACAGCATCGGTGAACTTGATCCTTCCGATGCGGATGCAATGAGTCGCATTCAAAACATGTTCTCCGACCCGATGGTTCTGATGGGTGCAGTTCGCTCATCAGAGCAAGAAGCAATGGCGCCTCTGCTTGATGCACACATCGCAGCCGTATCGGGATATATCGATTACGTCGTGGACACAGTCAGCGCTCGCCTCCTTGGCGCGTCATCCCCCATTGCAGAAGCTGTTCGTCGTCGTCGCGTCGAATACGGAACCGATGGTCACCTCATCGAACGTTTACTCGGCGTTTCACTCTCACGCGCCCAACAACAGCGCGGACGTGCGTTCGTAGAAGGCGTCGTCGAGCGGAACGGCCCAGCTGCACTAATTCCGATGTTGGAGAAGGCTGAAAACCTACCTACACCGAATGAGGTCGATGCTCCTGGCTTGTGGCTCGCCCGTCTCGAGATTGCTTAGAGACTCCACCGGCTCTGAAATACAGCGCCGAACCGACAATGCCGACGAGCGCAACGAATGCAAAACCAATTTCTCCGCTGGGGCTAAAGAGGACGGGGATGACACCGCCGACGACCCAGGCCAACTGGTTCTGAGTTTCACACTTCGCAAAAACGCGTCCTCTGTTCGCGTCCGGTGCATCACTTTGCACAGTGGACTCAAACGACAACTTTCCAATAGTTGCCGCGGCATTCACAGTTGCAGCTAGAAGAATTCCACCGACAACACGGTCGTACCATGCAGCGATAATCCCTGCAATTGCAACAGCCAACAGTGAGCACATCATCATGACTGATTCATGCATATGTCGCTTTATGAATGAACCCACGGTGTTTGCGATCAACACTGCGATGCCTGTCATTGCAACAGCAAGACCGAACCATGCAGTTCCTGCAACTTCTCCACGCAACCAAAAAGCAAGGTGGAAGAACATAAAGCCAACACTGCCGCGCAGAATTCTCATGGCATTCGCAGCAGTCACGATGGACGAAGACTTCATCTCTTCAAGTTCCAGTTGTTCTGGCTTCTTTGCCGCGGTGACCACCTTGGGTAATCGGTACGCATTCAGCCCGGCAAAGAGGAACGCAATGGCACCAAAGGCCAATGTCAATTTGGGACTGATCATTTGCAGAACTGCCGCAGGGACAGCCGCAACAAATCCAGTAATGCCTGCAATCTGACCCAGTTTGCTATTAGCGCCAACTAACTCATCTTCATGCTGTACGAGAGATGGCACAATCGCTGACTTTGCAATTGCATACGTCTTTCCAAGAATCATGGAGCAGAACACAAGAAGCAAAAGAATTCCAAGCCGAGTAATCGCCTTTTCCTGCACCACTTGTGAGATGCCCAGCAGCACCAAGGCACGCATGATTGCCGTCACGATGACCACCATGCGATGACCACCTTTGATGCGATCAATGCGAGGAGCAATCAATGGGCTCACGACGACGAAAGGCGCCATGCTGATGACGAGAAAGAAAAGAACTTTGCCTCGCGCCGCATCTGGACTTACGGACAAGAACATGGAGTCGGCCAGCGCAATCGCCATCGCTGTCTCACCCACAGTCATAAGTGAGTGCATTCGCTTCATGCGATCAAACGCTGGAATCGGAGGAAGACCGTGGCCTTCTGATTCCTTCGATGTGGGGAGGCGCGTCACGCCTCGATGTTATGCGCTACGCGGCTTCTCGTATTTGTATCCCAGACCACGAATGGTGATGATGCGAGTAGGTGCAGCTGGGTCATCTTCAATCTTTGACCGCAAACGCTTGATGTGCACATCAAGAGTCTTTGTGTCCCCCACATAATCAATACCCCAGACGCGATCAATCAGAGTTTCACGAGGCAACACACGACCGGCATTGGCGAGAAGGAGATGTAACAACTCAAATTCTTTCAACGGCAACTTGTGAGATTCACCACGAATGACAACGTCATGTTCATCCGGGTCAATGGCAACGTCACCGACTTCGATGGATGAGCCCGAAAGTTCACCACCCTGGGTAATCGGCACACGTCGCATCACTGCGCGCATGCGGGCCGTCAGTTCGCGTAAACGATACGGCTTCGTCACATAATCATCGGCTCCAACTTCAAGCCCGACAACCGTGTCAATCTCGGCGCCCTTTGCTGTCACCATGATGATCGGCGTCATCGTCTTCTTACGCAGTTGGCGACACACATCGATACCAGACAGCTTAGGAAGCATCACATCAAGTAACACCACATCTGGCTTCACTATGTCGAACATGTCGAGAGCTTGTTGACCATCACGCGCAACCTCAACTCGAAATCCTTCACGCTTCAAGCCGACTTTAAGCGCCTCAACGAAAGACTCTTCATCCTCTACAACAAGAACTGTGGGCATACCTTGGGCTTGTGGTGCGTTCATACGTGGTTACATCGTGCCTTAACTAGCGTTCACATTGCTCGGAAAACGAAGAATAAAGGTAGATCCTTCACCCTCTCGTGACCGTACGTTCACTTCGCCGCCATGATTGGTCACCACATGGCGAACAATCGAGAGACCGAGGCCGGTTCCGCCCGTACCACGACTACGAGCTCGATCAACCCGATAAAAGCGCTCGAAGATTCGCTCCAAACTTGCCATGGGAATGCCAATCCCAGAGTCGGTAACGCTCACCTCAACACATCCATCTTTGAAACGAGCTTCTACCTGTACCACGCCATTTTCATCGCTGTATTTCACAGCATTATCGACGAGATTGCTGACTGCAGAGACCAATTGATAATGGTCTCCGTTAATCGTGCAGGGTGAACTTGAGCGTTCAAAAATAATGGAAACACCTTGACGAGTGGCAATAGGTTGAGCACGATCGATCGCTTCAGCAATCACATCATTGAGATCAACAGATGCAGTCAACATTTCACCCCCCATCTCGATGCGAGAGAGTTCCAACAAGTCATCAATTGTGCGAGACATACGTTGAGATTCGATAATCATTCGCTTGACCAGCCGAAGGATTAACTCATCGTCGGTTTCGCCTTCAATCGTTTCAGCCAGAACAGAAATAGCTCCAACCGGAGTCTTCAGTTCGTGACTGACGTTTGCCACGAAATCAGTACGCACTTGGTCAAGTCGCCACCGTTCCGTGATGTCATCAATAGTTGCGATGGAACTGCCATCGGTCAAGGGCGTCACACGAATATCGAGCACTCGTTGCGGCGGGCCAGCAAGTTCGATCTGCTCGGACTTTGCACGTCCACGAGAAGCCGACCGAATCAATCGCTCCATTACTTCATCAACTAAAACATCTGCATGACGCATGCCTGTGACTTCACTGGCAGCTCTATTGCGAAACAGTTCGATGCCATCGACGCCAACAACTACTACGCCCAAGGGCAAAGCGTTGAGAACATCAAGGGTGTCATCGTTTTCCGAAGGAAGTTCTTCCACCACTTCAATTGGCGGAATCCCCGGGCTTTCCTCGTGCGATTGGCGCCACAGATAAAGCGCCGTTACCCACCCAACAGCAGACAACACAAGGAAGAACAACGTCATATCGGCGGAGTTAATTAATCGCCAACAATGATGGGAATGCTCCCAGTGTCGTCGTTAGGACGAGGAATGCCCTCTTTATACCGAGCAGCGCCTTTGTGCTCCGGCAACCAACCAGTGACTACGTATTGCACGCGCTCACCGATATTGACGGCGTGGTCACCAATACGTTCATAAAAACGAGCAACCATTGCCATTTGAATAGCAACTTGCAGATCGATGCGGTCGTCAGAGTTGCTCTCAAAAATTGTGCGCATCAGTTCACGCTGCAGTCCGTCAAGGTACGAGTCCATGTCGTCGATAGCAGCAGCTTTTGCTGCATCATTTTCTTCAAATGACTCAAGAGCGGCAGCGAATAATTGCTGCGCTTGCTCACTCATCCGCGAGATCAATCCTCGCAAGCGTGGATCAAGTTCATGTCCATAGACGCGACGAGCCGCCTTGCAGATATTCACTGTGAGGTCGGCTGAACGCTCGATGTCGCCCACCATCTTCACGATGGCCACCAATTGACGAAGGTCGCCCGCGACCGGAGCCTGAAGAGCAAGAAGCTGATAGCAGCGCTCTTCTAGTTCCACCGACATTGCGTCGATTCGATCATCATCGCCAATCAGTGCGTTGGCACCGTCAAGATCTCCATCCAACAAGATTGTGGTAGCCCTTGGAATTGCCTCGATGACGGCTGCGGCAAGACGCACGAGGTCCTTACGCGCACTGTCAAGTTGGTAGTGAAATCCTTTACGCAGTTCATCCATCCTGAATCACCTCTCTCGACTACTTCTGTTGGCCCCGCGAGGAACCCAATCAAAACCGATACAAATCAGGCTAGTTCCGACAAAGACCCAAAAAATGCCTAAATCCGCGATAGGGGCCGCGAGAAGATGAATTCCCGCAGAATTTACGATGCCATTGCGTGTACAGACGTCAATTATCTAGCTAGCAATGACAACAGTTCCACCCAGGAATTCTTGGAGAAGGCCTACTCGTTCCTGGGCTGTGAACACATTTAATGCTGCAGCATCAGACGAGCCGCCTGTATGGCGAGGAACCAAAGTTGTCACGTCATTTCTCAGCGTCATCGAAACATCCGCGACGCTCTGGTCATGCGAGCGATCCAGCCCAGTCGCAATTCGGATGATGCCAGCCATCAATTCGATGTCATGCTGGCGATCTTCGGACATTTTTGCAAAATCAGAATGACTTGCCTTTGGCGCGCCTTTGCGGTGGTACCGAGCAGTTAACGCAATGACTTCAATCTCTTCATCTGTAAAACCCATGAGGTCTGCGTTACGAATTATGTAGTACGAATGAAGATGATGCTTTGAATACGACACTGCGTTGCCAACATTCGCAAGAAGCGCCGCAGCCTCGAGTAGACGTCCTAGCGATGCATCTACATCGAAGCGACGTGAAACCAAGTTGAGGATTTTCCTCGAAAGAAAAGCCACGTGGTTGCTGTGGACAAGGTCCACAGAGCATCGCTCGGCAAGTCGAAGCACACTTCCTAATCCAGCGTCAACCGCGTCATTCTGCAACAGGCCCCTGTTTTGCGCAGTGTCGACTAACACACCTTCACGAAGTGCATACTCACTGAACTCAAAAGAATCAATGCGAAGTGCTTTCGCAATCTCTTCGAGGATGATTCCGCCAGCAACGATGATGTCGCTGCGCTTACTGTCCATTCCCGGTAGTTCCTGGCGCGATCGTGAATTCGTCGTCGCCACAATTTTGCGCATCACCGTGTTGAAGTCGCTCTTCGAGAATGAAAAACCATTCATTGACTGAGGCAGACGACCTCCACGCTCATAAGCAATCAGGCGGGCAATCGTTTCGCAGGTACCTGACGACAATACGACTCGGGAAAAACCCATCTCACGTATCTCGTGCGCTAGAGGAGCAATGACCGAAGCAACATGGGCCCGAAGTCGCCGCACACCAGATTCTTCGCTGTCACCACTGGGGAGGAATGCATCAGTCAGTCGAACTGCTCCGACCTTGACGCTCTGAGCAATTCGAAGTCGACCCTTTGTTGAAACACAAAATTCCGTGGAACCTCCACCGATATCAACAGTGAGCACTGATTCAGCGCCAAAAGCCAATGAGTGCTGCACTCCAAGATGAATGAGTCGGGCTTCTTCGTTTCCACTGATCACCTCAACAGATATGCCCACTTCCTTCTTTGCACGTTGGAGGAACACCTTTGCGTTAGTTGCTTCCCGCACCGCACTCGTGGCAACAGCACGAATCTCTGCCTGATGAGCATCAGCAATCTGCTTCATTCGCCCAAGTGCATTCACCGCACGCTCAATTGCCTCCGGGGTCAACACATCCATGCCCGCGGTCCCCGAACCCAAACGGACCACTTCCTTTTCTGCCGATAACACATGGAATCCATGAGCCCCAATGCGAGCCACCACCATGTGGACACTGTTTGTCCCAACGTCAATTGCCGCGATGACAGGTGTTTGTCTCGATTTCTTCGATTTCACAGAGAGCACCAACCCAAAGGTGAACTGAAACCAAATGTTGAATGAACAAAGACATTCATACTTGTTTCAGTTGGTTGAGGAAGGATTTTCATTTGTACGGTTTCTACTGTGAAGTCGAGCTTTGTCAACCGAGAACTTAGTTGGCTTGAATTCAATCGGCGAGTTTTGGCGCTCGCTTCGGAATCCTCCACGCCACTACTCGAACGACTCAAGTTTGTTGCGATATTCAGCTCAAACTTAGACGAGTTCTTTCAAGTTCGTGTGGGTGCTCTTCACGACCAAGAGGAGTCACGCGTTGCAGTGCGAAGTGTTGATGGCCTTACCGCAACAGAACAATTAAGTCGCATCCGTGCTCAAGTCGTTCAACTCAGTACTGAACGTGACAATGTTCTCCGCCATCTCTTCGATTCGCTTCATGAAGTTGGTATCGAGCTCTGCAGAGATGAAGAACTGACTGTTTCCGAAAAGGAATTCCTTGACGATTATTTCGAACGGCGAATTCTTCCGATGCTGACGCCGTTGGCAGTGGATCCAGCGCATCCATTCCCCTACATCTCAAATCTCGCACTCAGTATTGGTGTCATCGTGACTGACCCTGATACCAATGAAGAACGATTTGCCCGCGTCAAAGTCCCCACAACTCTTAATCGTTTTGTAGATGTGGGTCATCATCGATTTGTTGCACTCGAAACAATCATCATTCACCGTCTGCACAGCTTGTTCCCTGGAATGAAAGTTTCAACAGGGCAAGTATTCCGAGTCACTCGAAACACCGACCTCAGTATCGACGCAGAGGAAGCCGAAGACCTCCTGATGGCGGTCGAGCTTGAATTACGTACACGCAGATTCGGCAATCCGGTACGTCTTGAGGCCGAGCGCGGCATTGATCCTCGTGTTTTGGAACTTGTCCTTGATGAACTTGAGTTAGACCCGATTGATGTGTATTTCACTGATCTTTTGATTGACACAGAAGATCTCTGGGAACTTCACAAAATCAAGAATTCTCACCTTCACGATGAGCCATGGATTTCGGTGACAGCCGGCCGACTCGCTGTTGCTGAAGAAACAGGTGAATCCATCTTCAGCGTGATTCGTCATCGCGAACTGATGGTGCACCACCCATATGAATCCTTTGCATCATCCACGGAAGAGTTCATTCGCCAAGCGTCTATTGATCCCAACGTTCGTGCAATAAAGGCCACGTTGTATCGCACCTCGGCCAATAGCCCCATCGCACGCAATCTCATCGCGGCCGCCGAACGCGGTGTGCAAGTGGTTGCGTTGGTTGAACTCACTGCTCGATTTGATGAACAAACCAACTTGAACTGGGCGAAAGAACTCGAACGTGCCGGTGCACATGTTGTGTACGGAATGGTTGGCCTCAAAACACATGCGAAATGCTTGCTCGTTGTTCGCGAGGAGTCAGATGGTCTTCGCAAATATGCCCACATCGGTACAGGCAACTACAACTCAAGCACCGCACGCATTTATGAAGACATCGGACTCTTCACTTGCGACGAAGCAATCACCTCTGACGTTGCGCACTTGTTCAATTACCTCACCGGCTTCAGCCACTCACCCAATTTCCAACATCTCCTGACCGCACCTCGAGATATTCGTCCAAGATTTCTGGAACTCATTCAGAAAGAAGCTTCATTCGGTGAGAACGGCCGCATCCAAATGAAAATGAATTCTTTGGTTGATCCGCGCATCATCACCGCCCTCGAAGGCGCCGCATCACAAGGCGTGAAAATAGACCTGTTAATTCGCGGAATTTGCACACTCGATGTGTCCCAATCAGAGCATGGAAATATTCGTGTTCGTTCCGTCTTGGGCCGTTTTCTTGAGCATTCGCGCATCTATGTCTTTGGACATGGCGCTGAAAATGACACTCCGAGCTATTACATCGGCTCAGCGGACATCATGCCCCGCAACCTCGACCTTCGAGTGGAAGTTCTCACACCAATTCGTCATCCGAAACACCAGTCTTGGTTGGCAAAAGTTCTTGAGATTATGTGGAGCGACGATGTGGTGCGGTTTGAACTCAATCGTCAAGGCGAATGGGAACGTCAAGGACCAAGTGATTTCACTTTTGATCATGACGCACAAGGTCAATTGATGAAGTGGGCAACTGATTTGCAGCTCAGCCAAGGCACGCCGTCTGACTTTGACCTGGATGAATCTCCGCGACGCCCTTCAACACAACCGCTGTACAACGGCGTGAAGGAATGGTTTCGGGGACGCTTTACATCAGACAGCGACCCTGCTTAATTCCATCACCAAATGAAAAAGCCACCCCCGTAGGAGTGGCTTTTTCGAGAAGGATTTTCGAACTCAGTATTCGTAGTTCGGGTCACCCATGTCCCATTCAAGGGAGATGAGTTCGCGCTCTGCATCACGCACGATGCGTGCCATGTTGCGGCGGAATTGTGGATCGTCGCGAGGCAAGAGAACCAAGCGGGCCAACACACGTGCACGGAATTCGTCCAATGTGGTCTGGTCGCCATAGTCGCCGTAGACCTCCCAATGAGGGGAAACGGCGCCGAGATACACGATGCGAGCGTGAGCTGTTGGTGCCTGCGGGATCTGTGTGTCTGACATGGTGCCTCCGGAAACAGTGACGTGGAGCACATGAATACCGACATGCGCTTATCCACAAGCCTAGCGCCAATGAGAGTTCTCCACTTATGAGCGTTTTTGCCCGATTTCATTGATGATTTCTGTACTTATCTGTGGATAAGTCAAATCTTTAACGAACCTTTACCAAGTCGGGACATTTGCTTCCGAGAATCGTGCTTGACTTGGAATTGCAGGGAACTTCCTGCCATGCCTCGGCGTCATACAGACACCGACCGAGAGTGTTCTCAACCGGAGAACACAGCGAGGAGAGTCATGAAACTCAAAATCCAAGTCACCAGCGAAACAGAGAAGCCTCTGCCGTTCGACGACTCACCAACAGCGTGGATGGCGCAGGGCAATTGTCGTAATTACCCACCGGCCACGTTCTTTCCTTCTGATGGAGTGGGCGTTGATCGCGCACGAACCATCTGCAAGGGATGCCCAGTTGGCGATACGTGCCTGGAATACGCACTCACGCAGCGCATCGAGCACGGCGTGTGGGGTGGATGTTCCGAACGTGAACGTCGCCGCATTCTGAAGCGTCGTCGCGGCCTGAAGGTGTGATGAGTCGGTCGTAACGACCGACGAGCGATTACTTGGACTCTGACGAGTCGTTGTCGCTCTTGCCTTCTTCCATGGCCTTCTTCAGCTCGCGCTGCGCAGTGCCGAGGTTCTTCGCCAGCTTTGGCAACTGAGCGCCTCCGAACAAGACGAGAACGACGATTGCGACCATGATGAGTTCAGGAGTGCCCATAAAGCGAACCCTACCACCAGCAATGGCGTGACGACCTTCGGGCTTGCTAAGCAAGTGGGGTGTTGGAATGCGTCGTCAATGTGAGTGAAGGTCGCGACAGAGATGTGCTGGTGCAACTTGCCTCTTCTGTGTCGGGAGATGTGCTCGATGTCCACACCGACCACGATCACAATCGCTCCGTCTTCACCTTGGTCGGCGAGGATGCGCCTCGACGGCTGGCCCGCACCGTTGTCGCCATCATGGATATCAACGACCATTCCGGCGTGCACCCACGATTAGGCGTTGTTGATGTGGTGCCGTTTGTGCCCCTGGAAGGTTCCACTTGGGCCGACGCAGTGACCGCACGAAACGAATTTGCGCAGTGGGCAGACCAAGAACTTCAAGTGCCCTGCTTTCTCTACGGAGACGAGCGCACATTGCCCGACATTCGCCGAGGTGCCTGGAACCAATTGCAGCCCGACACAGGCCCCAGAACGCCTCACAGCACCGCTGGTGCGATGTGCGTAGGCGCTCGTCAACCTCTCATTGCCTACAACTTGTGGCTTGAAGGTGTTGACCTTGCTGCAACAAAGAAAATTGCCGCGTCTGTGCGTACATCCACGATTCGCACGTTGGGACTGCAGGTCGGCAATTTCACCCAGGTGAGCATCAATTTGGTGAGCCCTGATGTCTCAAACCCGGCACATGCATTTGATGCAGTGCAGCAATACGCAGACATCCATCACGCTGAATTAGTTGGTTTACTTCCGAGGGAAGTTCTGTTTTCGATTCCGGAAGGTCGCTGGGAGAACTTGGACCTTGCCGACGAGAAAACGATTGAGTGGCGGTTAGAGAACCGCTAGCGGCTGATTAGCCGTTAATGACGCGGCGCGTGTCTTGTGCACGCTGACGGCGAAGGCGACGGCGCTCACGCTCGGAGAGACCGCCCCAGATGCCGAACTTTTCGCCATTGGCCAATGCATATTCGAGGCACTCGCCACGAACAACACAGCCCTTGCAGACTTCTTTTGCTTCACGGGTGCTGGCACCGCGCTCTGGGAAGAACAAGTCAGGATCAACGCCAAGGCAGTTAGCGGCGTCTTGCCAACCACGTTCTTGACTAAATGATTGAGTGTCTTCGAGCATGTGTGCCTCCCAGCATCAGGCCGAAGCGACTCCCCAAGAGGACATCGACTTGCGACCCTGTAATTACAGCGATGTCATTGTGACAAATCTGGCGGGAAATTGCAATTCCGCGTCCTGAGAATCAGCGAGAACGGGCGGTTCTACGACGATTTTCTAAGAAATCGACAAGGACATAGTCACCAAGAGTGTCTGCAGAGGTGAAAAAAGCCCTGCCTTTATTGATTTCTGCCATCTGTTCGATGATTTGACGCAGCGATCCATTCGCATCGAGGACAAAAGAGTTGAGCGTGATTCCCTCTTTCGTGAGGCGCATCACTTCGCGCATTGCGAGCTCCACCGATTCCTGAATGTAGGGGTACGTGAAAATTGGATAACCCTCAGGAGTGATGTGCGAGGTGGGTTCACCATCGGTGATCATGATGATCTGCTTGGTGCCGGCCTTGCCTGCAAGTTGCTTTCGAGCGAGAGCAAACGCGTGATGCATGTTGGTGCCGTATTCACGATCCCAACTCACCTCGGGCAACTCATCGGGGCGCAGTGGATAGGCAATGCTGCTGAATCCGATGATGGACAAGAAATCGCGTGGGAATTGCGAGCTGATCAGCGAGTGCATTGCAATCGCCACTTTCTTCGCTGGCACAAATCGATCGGCCTGCACCATTGAGAACGACAAGTCCAGCAACAGAACTGTTGATGCTTGCGTGGTGTGCTCTGTGCGCTCGATTTCGAAATCCTCAGGCGACAAACGAACAGGAGTTCCTGAACCTTGACGTGAAATTGCATTGCGGATGGTGCGTTGCAAGTCGAGTCGGAATGGGTCGCCGAACTCATACGGCTTTGAGTCATAGGTGCGCTCATGGCCACTGCCTTCACGTGGAATGCGATGCTGGCCCAACTTGTCTTTCGACAGCTTGTTGAACATCTCACGCAAGGCGTTGTTGCCAATTGCACGCAAGCCACGCGGTGTGACTTCGAGACGGCCTTCTTTGTTGTTGATGAGGCCGGCCTCTTCCAACACCTTGGTCATTTCTGCCAGCTTTTGCAGGGATTTTGCTGCGCTGTCGCCCAACAAATCACGCACTTTGTCGATGTCTACTTCTGACAACTGCGCTGGGTTTGCAGCCTGGCGCATCATTGCTTCCATGTCGTTGAGCTGACCCATTTCAGCCATGGCCTGCATTGCCTGCTGCATGTCCATCGGCTGTTCACCGCGGAAGTTGTAACCCTGCTGACCATTGCCTGGTTGCGGGAACATTTGCGACAACTTTTGACCCAACTGCTGCATCTGCCAGTTGAGATCCATGTCTTCCATCAACTGATCTGACAACTGCTGCAACTGCGACCGTTGTTCAGGCGTGAGCGAATTCATGAAGTCCTGCATCGCTTGCATGCGCTGCGCCATGTTCTCCAACAACTCATCGAGAGTTTCAGGATTCTCCGGGAAGAAATCGCCGAACTCCTCCATGAACTTTTCGAAGCCAGGATCTTCGCCCTGTTCGCGCTTCTCGATCATTTCGTTGAGCGATGCCATCATGTCTTTCATGCGAGACATGTCTTCGGGTGACATGTTCTGCATGCCATCAGACATTTGATCAACAACTTGCTGCATCATCTGTTGACGCAACTTGTCGAGCATCTCTTCGAAACGTTCTTTTGCTTCTTGTGATTCGAAGTCGTAACTCTGCAATTCACGCACAAGACCTGCAAGGTCGTCGGGCATCATGTCGAGTCGGAAGTTGCGCTCCATTGCGGCGTCTTTTGCAGTTTGCGCACGTCGCTCATCGCCGGATGCTTCTGCTTCACGTACTGCGTTTTCAACCGCATGCCGTTCTTCATCGATGATGTCTTTGAGGCCCTCAGCAATTTCGGAGTACACGCCTCCCAGATCACCGCTCTCTTCGAGTTCCTTCTTGCGCTGACGGATGCGATCCATCATTTCGCGAAGACCCTCTATTCGGTTTCCGTCTTTGTCGGTCATGCCTTCGCGCATTAAACGACGCAATGCGGCCTGAAGATCGCCGTGCATCAGCAAATCATCGGTCAATTCATCAAGAATCTCGTCAGCATTGACGCTGTATCCCGTTTGAGTGCCGTCCCAACGGGAATAGGTGAACCGAGCAGACATATCCGCAACCTACTTGTTCTAAGGTGTAGGTCAGCATGCGAGTACCAAGAACATTTGTATTCGTCGACATCTCAGGTTTCACCAACTTCACCACCGAGAATGGCGACGACGCCGCCGGTCGCCTTTTGGCGTCATGGCGCGCGGTCACTCGCGATGTTGCGTCCGAAACGGGAGTCCGAATCGCCAAATGGCTGGGTGACGGCTGCATGATCGTGGCAGTAGACCAGCGCGATGCCGTCACCTTCTCTCTCGAGCTGCAGAAGCGCTCTGCAACGGCCTGCGCGCCCCTCAGCATCCGCATTGGCATGGCTTCTGGCCTCGCACTCTTATTCGAGGGCGACGACTACATCGGAACCGCTGTGAACATGGCTGCGCGCCTCTGTGACGCCGCTGAGCCCTACGAAGTGATCATTCCGACCGAGCAGGTGGAAAACCTTCCTGAGGGCGTTGTGACGACCCCTCACGTGCCTCTCACGCTTCGTGGCTTGAACGAGGCAATCCCTGTGGTGACGTTGACGGGTGAAGCATCAAATGCTGCACGCAACGACACCGGCGAGTTGTGGACTCGCTCCCCCTTCGTCGTCTAAACAACTTCTGCGCTGGAAGCCGCCGACTCGCGTTGTAGGCGACGCTTGCGAACAGTTCCAATCACAGCTGTTGCGATCCATCCCATCCAGCCGAAAATTCCGAGCACAGCACCCCAGACAGGAATATTCATACGAGAACCAATGAGATACCCGATAAGTATCGACGGCAGGATGAAGAACATTCCCACGGTGCCTGGATCCATAGCGAATATTTGCATGTCAACTCCTCAAATCTCTGATGACACTAAAGAATTCTCCAACTGCTGACAAGCAATAAATCAGATGGGTTCGAGTCGTTACTTCGAGCGAGAGCGATAGGTGGCTTTTCCGCCTGATGCGTCTTTGTTGAGACGTCGTGTGAGGTGAAGACCTTCGAGGATGAACTCCACGGCACTGGCAACAACCTCGGGCGACTGATCGCCGCCCGTGATGGTGTTGATAGGCCCGCTGAGTGCAGGAATCTGATTCACCAAAGTGACGAGTTCTGCAGAAGGAACATCTTCTCCGACATGCGCAATTGCACCGGTTTCAAAGGCGGTGACAACTTCCGTCATCGTGATGCCGGCTGTGGCTTCGCGATACACCTGGAACACTGCGTCAGAAATGAGGCGTTCCAGAATGACGGACTCACGGCCTTCTTCCAGGCTTTCGACTTCTACTTTTCCACCCGTTGATGCGGCGAGAGCTCCAAGGTCGCTGACGCGTGGTGCAACATCGCGTTCGCCTGCGCGAAGTGCACGACGCACTGCGTTTGCGCTGAGAATTTCAATGTTGCTGACAGACAATCGAACGCTGACGCCGCTGCGCTGATTCACCATCGCACTGTCACGTGCTTGATGCGAGAACGTTGCAATGATGCGCTCCATGAATGCAGGCATCGTGACCTTCACGTCACCGATTGAAGCGGGACGTGCTTCCTGACGCATGATCGCAATTTCGGTATCAACTTCCAACGGATAGTGCGTGCGAATCTGGCTACCAAAGCGGTCTTTCAAAGGCGTAATGATGCGACCGCGGTTGGTGTAATCCTCTGGGTTTGCAGATGCAACCAACAAGACGTCAATCGGAAGACTGATCTTGTAACCACGAATCTGCACATCGCGTTCCTCGAGAATGTTCAACAAGCCAACTTGAATTCGCTCGGAAAGGTCGGGCAATTCGTTAATCGCAAACACGCCACGGTTGGTGCGCGGAACCATGCCGTAATGCAAAGTGAGTTCATCGCTGAGGTAACGACCTTCTGCAACCTTGATGGGGTCAACTTCACCAATGAGGTCAGAAATAGAAGTGTCCGGTGTTGCAAGTTTTTCGCCAAAACGCTCACTGCGATGCACCCACGTAATTGGTGTGTTGTCACCTTCTGCTTCAACAAGATTCTTTGCGTGGCGTGACACAGGGTTGTACGGATCGTCATTGATTTCACTGCCGGCGACGATGGGCATCCATTCATCAAGCAAGTTGGTGAGTGAACGAATCATGCGGGTCTTTGCCTGACCACGCTCACCAAGGAACACCACGTCGTGGCCGGCGAGAAGTGCGTTCTCCAACTGCGGCATCACAGTGTCTTCGTAACCCATCACGCCGTCAAAAAGTGGCTTGCCTTCAGAGATATTGCGCACGGCATTGGTGCGCAGTTCTTCTTTGACAGGGACCGATTTCCAACCGGATGCACGAAGGGCTCCGAGTGTGGTGGGCAGGGACGCTGGCACTTCAGGCTTTGTCATAGTGCGACAGTACCGCCAACAGGGACCAGACCACCTAGCGAGAAGGATCAACTCTGGTGCTTGGCGTAAACAAAATCTCCGTCGTACCCAACAACTCCTTCAACGCCGTATTTGTCGGCCTTCTCTGCGAAGTCCAAAAGTGCATCAAGAGTCCCGGGCCCAAATAAGCCATCACTTTCTATCTTGTAGCCCTTGTCAATCAGCACATTCTGTAGATCCGCAACTTCACTGCCTTCTGAACAGACCGTTATAAATCCACTCTCGGCGTCGCTAATTGAAGTGTCATCCAAGTAGACGCCCTCATCCCACTCTGGATCGTTCAAACTCTGACAACGCCAAGCTGCGACATCCCATTCACTGAATCGCACAATTGCTCGAGTATCAACCTTGATCTGTCCGCGAAACTGAAAACGAAAGACTGAAGCCTTCTCCAGTGGAATATTGGGATAGCAACACGTTCTAGGTACTCCCACTCTCACCACTGTGTCTGAAGCTCGCTCCATCAATGTTCCAGTAGCCGATGCTGAAGAGATGAGCCTTAAACGGTCAACTTCAAGTTTCAAAACAATCGCCACAGAAACCTGATCGTCAACGCCGCAATGCACAACTATGTTTTCGCGACCTCGATATTTCCAAGAATCAGCTACCGAGGCGCCACTGGAAGTGCCATTTATAACAAAACGATCAGTTGAATCTTCCCACCAGAGTTCATCAGTTGCGCACGTTGGTTCAATTTCTCCAAGTTCCAAATAGCGATTCACCGGAGTGGGAATTGTGGGATTCACTTGAGTTGAATCCGATACCGATATGGGAACAGTGAGCGAGGACGAAGTGTCATCCGAGGAATTGGCTGCTTGAAGACCCAGAGCAAGAATTGCAAAAGCCGCAAGAGAGGCCGCGATGAAAACTGATTTGGGCAACACTTTCAAACGATCGATGAACGACGTAGACACATTTTTCGGATGTATTTCCTCCGTTACAGAGACTTCATTGGCAGGGAATTCAACGGGAGTTGGCAGGGCCAGAACTTCTGTCTCCCGAATCGCCCCACACTCCGGGCAGAAACGTGCAGAACCGTTTACGGGGTGTCCACATGATGTGCAAAACAAATTTGCCACGGCTATTTTCCTAAATCTCCGAAGTTCTTTTATCTAAGACCTCGATGGTACTTCATTCCAAATTTGGTTGAAACAAAAGAGCCAAGTCAGCATCGCCAATGGACTCCAACAACAGTTCTGGCACAATAGGAACGTGGCGCACCTCTTCCCTTCCGACTTTGACATTGAGCAGATGGTCGAGGCCGAACAACGAGTCATGAAAACCTTCCTCAATGAGTTAAGTGATGATTGGTACGTCGTTCCTAATGTTCTTGTCACCGTCGGAGGAGACGACTTCGAAATTGATTGCCTACTTGTCAGCCACTCAGACGGCATGTTCGCCGTTGAGGTGAAGGGAGGAGTTATCACGGTCGAAGAAGGACAGTGGCGCTCATACAAAACCATCATCAAAGATCCTGCCGAACAGGTGATGAAGGCAAAACATGCTCTCCTAAAACGTCTCAAGAAACACAAGATTTCATCCGCTGATTCTTTTCTTCAACATCTAGTTGTCTTTCCCGATATCGAAGACTTCCCGACCGAAGGAGCTGGACCCAATTGCCCACGATCCATAGTTCTCGCCGGTGCCGACCTGAGGTTCGTCGATGTTGCGCTCAAAAACATCAGTGGCGGAAAAAATCCGATGAGCCCTGAAAAAATGAGTGAGGTTCTAAAGGCGCTTCGTCCGGACGTGACCGAAATTCATGTCGATGGAAGTTTCGTCAAAGGAACGACACAGCGCATAACAAAGACCACTAATCAACATCTTCGGATCGTGATTGAACTTGATGGAAACAAGCACCTATTCGTGTCTGGTCCTGCAGGAACCGGGAAGACCTTCGTTGCAACTAAATGGGCTGAAAGATCAGTTGCCCGTGGAGACCGCACACTCATTGTTTGCTTCAATGAGATTCTCGGCGAAGATCTCCAACGTCGTCTTAGCGACCTCTCCGCAACTTCAGAACTCCACCCAATGTTGCGTGCGGGTGCATTTCATAAGGTCCTCGAATCAGTTCTTGGATCAATGGCACCTCCTCAGCCATCTTCCTTCGCCAGCAAAGAAGCTGAGAGAAGTTGGTGGCGGTCTGCATATGTTGATGCTTTGAAAAAGGAACTCTCCTTCATCTCAGAGCGATACGACACCGTCATCATTGATGAAGTGCAGGATTTCCAACCCGAGTGGATTGAAGCCCTGAAAAGCCTTCTTGAAAATCCGGACACTGGTCGCGTCTATATGTTGGGCGACGAACAACAAAAGATCTATAACGCCGAATGGGAGACGCCCGAGGGATATTTCTCGATTCCGCTTGAAATCAATGTTCGCAATACACGGAGGATTTCACGCTTTGTCGAGCAATTCGGCGGTGCTCCCACAAGTAGCACAGCGCCATCTGGGCCGAAGGTAGTTGTTACAAAGGCAAATGCAATCAAGGAATGTCGAAAGGCCATTGCAAAAGCCATTTCAGAGGCTGTTGGAACAATGGACATTCCGCCTTCACAAATCATGATTCTCACCGGACGAACAGAACTGCGTGACCAACTGAAAAGTGAATTAATTGATGACTATCGCATCACTAGTTGGGACGATCGTGATGAAGATTCAATTGTCTGCGAGACAATCCACAAAACCAAAGGAATAGAACGAACAGCTGTCATCGTTGCCGACTTACAAGAACGCCCGGACAAAACCTTGCTTTACATCGGTGCTAGTCGCGCCGTCGCACATCTTGCAATTGTTGGTTCACAAGCACTCGTTGATCTCGCAAACATGAATGAAAAAACGCAATAGTTAGGCCTTTGTGTAAGTCATTGAAAGTGCAATGACTCTGCCAGAAATCACCGAAAACATTAATGTTTTGAAAGGATTTGTTTCAGCAGTGATGCTCCGTAGTGTTCCTCCACATGAATTCTTCACAACTCACCTTGCATATCCCAACTCTGTTGAAAGCTCGTAACGAACGCGACATCATCAGATCCGAATTTGTTGACCTCTCCGCTGTCGCCGACATCATTGAAGGATATGTTTCCGTCAATCACTCTGATGATCCGTATGTTCATAGTGCAACGATTCTTCGGATAGCTGCGTTAGATACCTACTTCGAAGAGTTGAACGTAGACCCATTTGATATGCGACTTGCAAAAGTGATTATTCATGTCATTCTCGAAGGCGAGACCTGGAAAGTTGGTGATGTGAACACGCCGGACGAACGATTGGAGGAGATTTTTACCGCCGAGCATATGACCGACTTTCGTGAGCAACTTTCGATGACTCCGGTTATCTGCACCCGAAATGAGCTTGAAGCCGAGATATTTGTTCCTGACTTGTTTTCATTGACATTTCTCGCCCGTCCCACGGGAACGATTGCAGATACCAGTAAGGACATCATCGCCCGTGAAGAACGCCGTCTCTTTCGTCCAAGTGATGAAACCATTCGATTTGAACTAGTGGATGACTGCGATGTAGTCGGCGAACCCTATGAGGTTTCCGATTATGACGAGTGGGCCTCAGGTGCCGAGTTTTATTGGGACGATCAATTCGATGATTCCGATGATTCCGATGATGGGGAGTAAAATAAAAGGCCCGAGGCATTCGCCCCGGCCCTTTCATACTTCGTTCAGCAATTACTTGCGCGCGAGGTCCTTGCGGTTCGCAAACTTTGCCTTTTGCTACTCACTGAAACTCTCGTTTTTCACTCTCACGAGTCAATATATCCTTTGCAATATTTGTGACTCTTGATTTTTCGGCTGGGCCAAAAATTAGCTCTCCTGATGAACTTAGTTCTCTCCAACGAAACTCCTTGACGTCTCTTAGATTCAGAAATTTCTTTTTCAAAGCTCCAATAACTTCAAACTCCTCGTACTTCGAGCGATTATCGCGTTCCTCCTTTGACGAGAGGTGCAGGCATAGGCTGGTCTTTCGGTCAAAATTGTTACTGATTACGACAAAGTGGCGATTTTTTGAATTCTGATCTCGGCCATTCTGAGATTCTCTGGAATAAATCGAGAACAATTCAGGAGCAGTTGGAAGCAAGATTTCCTTGGCTATCTGCTCAATTCGTTCGATTCCACTCTGATTTAATGAAAGCCCGCCAGGTGGCCTCATTTCATCCCATCTAATTTCTTTGACATCCCGCTTATTCAAAAAATTTCTCTTCGATGCTCCAACTACTTCAAACTCTTCATACTTGGACTGATTCTCGCGTTCCTCTCGCGATGTGAAATACAAATAGAGGCTCTTTTTCCGAACTAGGTCGTTTTTGATAACAACAAACGGGCGATCTTTGAATTCATAGTCATCGTCATTCAGCATCTCGCCCCAATAGATCGTGAAAATCTTTGGCGGAGTAAAGATGGTCCGAGAGGAATTGGATAAGTATGGACTTGGTGAAGTTTGCTTCGGAGGGGTAACGGTTGCAGTTGGGGAACTACGCACGGGAGATTCGTTGTACGAACCCGACACGCCATATGTCGGAGAGGGGCGCCACGGAGCAGGGGGATTGTGTGTGGATGGACTGTAGGTCATTGGAGGTCTATAGGAAGTTGGAATACTAAACGGTTGACCCATTGAGTATTTCTTAATCACCGAACTGCCTTTTAGAAATTCCTGTACGACCAAGCCGACATACACGACCAGATATATCGGCACGAGAACAACCAGCAACCCAGGATAAATCAATACAAGAAATGGGACTGAAACTGCTGCGAAAATAATCGCAGGGGCGCTCAACACTCTCCAAACAAGTGTATTGGCATGAAGCTTAAAGACTGGTATCGAATAAATTGCACTCAAAATGAGCAAAACAGCAACAACTGGTCCATAGAAATAGATAACCGGGTTTTCTGGAGCAGCAAGCAGTCGAAATGTGATCAGCCATAGGCGAAAGTAGAGATAAAGCACTGCAATTTGTATGGGCACTCGAATAACTCGACCAACAACAACACGAATGAACTTGGGAAGTTTAGTCTGATGGACCGACAGCGAAACCGCTTGTGGCAGTACCCAACCTAGAACAAAAAATTCTTTGGTCATATTGTAAATCAGAGACATCAAATTATAAATCGGTGTGATCAAAATTAGGAGTAAACCAAGAATTACATTCTGAGTTGACTTCTGCTTCCGATTTATCGGACGAAATTCCTCCGACAAGGAGAGGAAATTACGACAAACATCAAATGACTTCCAGCGTTGCAATTTATTTCTCCGCCCTTCCGACAGCTTCATCCTCACGTTCTTTGTGAAGATGCTTCTTAAACATCGAAATTGAATGAGCGCCGATATTCACCACACTTCGCACTCCATCTCGTGAGACACGACCAAGCCCTTCAAAAATTTCCGTCTTGGAAGCTGACGTGACTGAAGTTTGATCCTCTTCAAGTAACTGCTGAATTTCTTTGATGAATTTCTCAGCCCATTCATCATCCGCAATATCAAAGACATTAAAAAGTCTGTAATGAAGTAGCCGCTGGTCAGATCGTGTTTTGAATGCTTTAACAGAAATATGAGCCGATATAAAAGTACAATTTTCGGCAGCTCTGACCACACTTTCTGGAATCAAGGGGTCAGCGCTGATCTCTTCTCTGATCTCCCGCCGGAGAGCATTCTGAGGGGCTTCTCTTCCTTCAGTGGTTAAATACCATTTTAGAAATTTTAAAAATGACTTTCGAGGCATTCGAATTCGCAAATCATTTAAAACGTCATCGCCAGGTGATTCCGCAACACGTTCTTCGTATGAACTGATTCCCATATCTGCAAAAATCTTTTTGCATTCTCGCGGACGGTATTTTAAGACGCCACCAATTGGTCCAAGATACGCCGCGTGACCACGCTCTGGCGTGAGGATCAGCACATATAAATCATTGATTGGCAAACGCAACAAAGCTGAGCTTGAGAATCGAACCTCTGTACTGCGAAGAAGTAGGCACATGACCCTCGGGCCTAAGAACGGTGCGCGGTGTCTTAATCTCCAAAGTGAACCGATTACCACAGAAGATGAGGGCAGTAGCCATGCGAAAATTCGGGACATGTCAAAACATTAGTGTCCCCCAATGGAATGAAAAACAAAAGGGCCGAGGCGTTAGCCCCGGCCCTTTCATACTTCGTATTGCAATTACTTGCGTGCGAGATCCTTGCGGTTCGCAAACTTTGCCTTGCGGTAATCCTTGTGCATGAGTGCGATGACATCGATGCTGATTTCCTTCGGGCAAGCAGCTTCACATTCACCGTGGTTGGTGCATGAACCGAAGTGCTCGTCCATTGTCTCCACCATGTTCTCCACGCGGCTGTAGCGCTCGGCTTGGCCCTGTGGCAAACGGTTGAGGTGAGCAACCTTGGCAGCGGTGAACAAGTTGGCAGCACCATTTGGACATGCTGCAACACATGCACCGCAACCAATGCACTCTGCGGAGTCCATTGCCGCATCAGCGATGGGCTTTGGAATTGGAATCAGGTTTGCATCAGGTGCACCACCGGTTTCAGCGGTGATGTATCCACCGGACTCGATGACGCGGTCAAACGCAGAACGGTCAACCATGAGGTCCTTGATGAGCGGGAATGCTGATGCACGCCATGGCTCGATGGTGATGGTTGCGTTGTCCTGGAACTGACGCATGTGCAACTGACAGGTTGCTGTTCCGCGCTGCGGACCATGTGCCTGACCATCGATCATGAGTGAGCAAGTTCCACAGATTCCTTCGCGGCAGTCGTGGTCAAAGACCACAGCTTCCTTGCCATCGTGAACGAGCTTGTCGTTCAAGATGTCGAGCATCTCGAGGAATGATGCTTCATCAGTGATCTCATCGATGACGTGTGTCTCGAAGTTGCCCTTTGCCTGTGGCCCGTCTTGGCGCCAGATCTTGAGCGTGATGTTCTTAAGGTTGTGACTCACTTGTAGCTCCTGGTTGCAAGGTGAACTTCTTCAAATTCAAGTTTCTCGACGTTGAGGTTTGGCTTCATCGGATCGCCGCCCCACTGCCATGCAGATACGTGGCAGTAGTTCTCGTCGTCACGAAGTGCTTCGCCTTCTTCGGTCTGGTACTCAGCGCGGAAGTGACCACCGCAGCTTTCCTGACGATCGAGTGCGTCCTTACACATGAGCATTCCCAACTGGAAGAAGTCGTCAACACGACCGGCCTTCTCAAGTGTTTGGTTCATGCTCTCACCGTTACCGGTGACGCGAAGGTCCGTCTTGAATTCGTCGTACAACGCTGGGAGATCAGAGAGTGCCTTCTTGAGGCCCTCTTCGGTGCGCTCCATTCCGCAGTAATCCCAAATGATCTTGCCGAGTTCGCGGTGGAAGTAGTCAGGTGACTTTGTTCCTCCGGAAGCCAAGTAACCGTTGAAGCGAATGCGTGCTTCTTCTTCGGCTGCCTTGAACGCTGGGTGATCGGTTCCAGGAATTGCCTTGTTAAGCATCGGTGCCAAGTAGTTACCGATTGTGTACGGCAACACGAAGTAACCGTCTGACAAGCCCTGCATGAGTGCAGATGCACCCAAGCGGTTTGCACCGTGGTCGGAGAAGTTTGCTTCGCCCGCTGCATACAAACCAGGAATGTTTGTCATGAGTTCGTAGTCGACCCACAGACCGCCCATTGTGTAATGGCTTGCTGGGTAGATACGCATTGGCTGCTCGTATGGGTTTTCGCCGGCGATGCGCTCGTACATCTCGAAGAGGTTTCCGTAGCGCTCTTCAACGACTTCACGTCCGAGGCGGTTGATGGCATCAGCGAAGTCGAGGTACACGCCGTTCTTCTTCGGACCAACACCAAGACCCTTGTCGACGGCGCGCTTTGCTGCACGAGACGAAATGTCACGTGGTGCAAGGTTGCCGAACGATGGGTACAAACGCTCGAGGTAGTAGTCGCGCTCGTTCTCTGGCACTTCGTGTGCAGGACGTGTTTCGTTTGGATTCGTTGGAACCCACACGCGACCGTCGTTACGAAGTGATTCCGACATGAGTGTGAGCTTTGACTGGCTGTCATCGCTCTGCGGAATACATGTTGGGTGAATCTGTGTGTAACAAGGGTTTGCAAACAATGCGCCCTTACGGTGCGCACGCCATGCTGCAGTGACGTTGCATGCCATTGCGTTGGTGGAGAGGAAAAATGCGTTTCCGTATCCGCCTGTTGCAAGAACAACTGCGTGTGCTGCATGCGATTGGAGCTCGCCTGTGACAAGGTCGCGAACAACGATGCCCGATGCATGACCGTCGATGACAACAACGTCGATCAACTCTGTGCGGTTGAACAAGCGAATGCCGCCGAGACCAACTTGGCGTGAGAACTGCTGGTACGCACCAAGCAAGAGCTGTTGACCTGTCTGGCCACGTGCGTAGAACGTACGGCTGACCTGTGCGCCACCGAATGAACGGTTGTCCAAAAGACCACCGTATTCACGTGCGAATGGAACACCCTGGGCGACCATCTGGTCGATGATGTCGACGCTGTTTTCTGCAAGGCGATGCACGTTGGCTTCGCGAGCGCGGAAGTCGCCGCCCTTGACGGTGTCGTAGAACAAACGATGAATGCTGTCGCCGTCACCCTTGTAGTTCTTTGCACCGTTAATGCCGCCCTGAGCAGCAATGGAGTGTGCGCGACGTGCGGAGTCGTGGAAGGTGAACGCGTCGACTTGGTAACCAAGTTCGG
The DNA here is from genome assembly GCA_937927625.1 of uncultured Actinomycetes bacterium. GTDB lineage: Bacteria > Actinomycetota > Acidimicrobiia > Acidimicrobiales > Ilumatobacteraceae > UBA2093. The sequence continues at coordinate 28,164 of CALBSD010000021.1, forward strand.
CGAGTGTTGCTGCAGCGGATGCACCAGCAAGACCGGTTCCGACAACAATGACTTTGAACTTGCGCTTGTTGTTGGGGTTAACCAACTTCATGTTGTCTTTGTAAGAGTTCCACTTGTCGGCCATTGGGCCAGCGGGAATCTTGCTATCCAACTTGACTGTGTTCTGCGCAAGCAGTTGATCTGTGAGGCTCATGTTTATTGCTTTCTTCGATCAGCCGACAATGCCGGCCATAACTGCGATGGGGAATGACACGTTGCCGATGACAACGATGGCGGCGAAACCGGTGGCAAAGCCACGGCGCCACTTGTTAAAGCGTGGGTTGTTCCAACCGAATGACTGGAAGATGCTCCATGCACCGTGGAAGAGGTGCACACCAAGCAACACGTTTGCGAACACGTAGAACAACGCAACTGGCGTGCGCTGGAAGCTGAAAACCACTGCGTCGTACACGTTCTTGACTGGCTCTTCACCATGAGCGCCGACTGTTGTCATTGCACCGGTTGCTGTGTTGACCACACCAAAGGTGAGGTCAAGAAGGTGCCAGATGATGAAAGCAAGGACCACAAGACCCGACAAGCGCATCGTGCGGCTAGCGAAGTTTGCGATTTGGTAGTCGCGCGCGCTCTGGTACTTCACAGGACGTGCCTTGCGGTTCAACTGTGTGAGCGAGAAGGCTGCGTGCAAGTGCAATGCCAAAGCGGTGATGAGGCCACCACGAAGGATCCACAGCACCACGCCCTCTGGCGCGATGGGGACCAACAGGTTCTCAAGGAAGTGGGCGTACTCATTGAGGTGCACGGCACCCAGGTACATCTTCAGGTTGCCAATCATGTGAAAGACAACAAAGCCCATCATCATGATTCCGGTGGCTCCCATGACGTACTTCTTGCCCACTGCAGTGGAATAGAGGTCAATCAGGAAGGGACGACGCTTCTTGGATCGAGTGGCGGTACCAGTGACTGGACCGCGCTGGCTCGTTACTACTTGTGCCATGTAAAGGGACTCCTTGCCGGCTGGGGGTTCCAGCGGTGCAATTGCGAAGGAAACGGTACCCCCCAAAGGACCCTCAAGGGAAACCAAAGTGGTCACAGCCTCAGAACCACGGATTCCCCATCCCTGTGTCCTGCTTCACTACTGTTTCCCTGTCCACTTAGCGGGCTTGCCAAATGGCGGGCCCCGTAACCTGCCAGGAGTTTTTCGGTGTCAGGAATATTTGCAGCTGAGGGCGGCTACCAGGAGTTCGTACTCAAGGGCGGAGAATGGTTGGTGTTGTGGCTTGCAGCCGCAGCAGCAATCCTTGCCATCGCCGTTGGGTTCTTCTTGGTCCGCTCTGTTATGGCGTCCGATGAAGGTACGCCCAAGATGAAGGAAATCGCTCAGGCGATTCAAGAAGGCGCTTGGGCATATCTCAAGCGTCAGTTCAAGACCATCGGACTCATTCTGATTCCACTCGTCATCATCGTGTTTGTCACATCCACCAAGATCTTGAAGGGCGACGGCTCTACCGCTTTGTCGCAGACACAAGCTGGTTTGTGGCGCACCGTTGCTTTCGTGCTCGGTTGTTCCGCTTCTGGCCTCATCGGCTACATCGGCATGACCCTTGCAACTCGCGGCAACGTTCGCACCGCAGCAGCAGCTCTCACCAACTCGATGCCAAAGGCGCTTGATGTTGCCTTCCGCACCGGTGGTGTTGCTGGCATGTTCACCGTTGGCCTCGGTCTCATTGGTGCAACAGGCATCATCATGATTTTCCAGAACACATCCAGCGTCATTCTCGTTGGATTCGGTTTTGGTGGATCCTTGCTCGCACTCTTCCTTCGCGTGGGTGGCGGCATCTTCACAAAGGCAGCCGACGTTGGTGCTGACCTTGTGGGCAAAGTTGAAGCAGGCATTCCTGAAGACGACCCACGCAACCCTGCAACCATCGCCGACAATGTGGGCGACAACGTAGGTGACTGCGCCGGTATGGCCGCCGACCTTTTCGAAAGCTACGAAGTCACACTCGTTGCATCGATCATTCTCGGTGTTGCTGCGTTTAAGTCCATTGGCTTGAACCCAGCAATGGGCCTTGTGTTCCCGATTGCTGCCCAAGCAATCGGTGTTATCTCTTCCATCGCTGGTGTCTTTGCTGTGAAGGCAAAGGAAGGCGAGATGGACGCATTAAAGCCGATCAACAAGGGCTTCATAGTTGCTAGTGCAATCACACTTGTCGGAACTCTTGCGCTTGCACTCAAGTACATCGGAAACGCCAAGGCGACACTCTCACAGGCGCTCGTCGGTATTGACAATAAAGAGGAAATTGCAAAAGTAACGACTGAGTTCAAGCGTGTTGTCCCAATGAGCGGTGCTGGTTGGCGCGTCTTTGGCGCTATTGCAATCGGTCTCGTTCTTGCACAGCTCATTAGCCGTCTCACCGAGTACTACACCTCGACACATTTCCGTCCTGTGCAAGAAATTGCAGAGTCCGCAGAAACTGGTCCAGCAACTGCAGTTCTTTCGGGTACGGCATTCGGACTTGAATCAAGCGTGTACGCAGTCATCGCAATTGCAATCGCAATCGGTGTTGCACTTGCACTTGGTGGCGGCAACCTCACCTTCTCGCTCTATCTCGTTGCACTCACCGGTATCGGCATGTTGTCGACAACCGGCGTGATTGTTTCGGAAGACACCTTCGGTCCTGTGTCTGACAACGCTGCAGGTATTGCAGAAATGTCAGGCGAGTTCCATGGTCAGCCAGAGCGCATCATGGTGAGCCTTGACGCAGTGGGTAACACCACCAAGGCAGTGACAAAGGGCTTCGCAATTGGTTCAGCAGTGATTGCTGCTGTCGCATTGTTTGCATCATTCATTGAGACTGCTGGTTCACAGCTCGGCATCAAGGCAGAGAGCCTTGCTGACGGCGTGTTCAAGGCGAAGGAACTTGCAATCAACGTTGCAGATCCGAAGATCTTCATTGGTCTTCTTCTTGGTGGCGCAGTGCCATTCCTTTTCTCAGCTCTTGCGATCCGCGCCGTTGGCCGCACCGCTGGTGTGGTGGTGCAGGAAGTGCGTAACCAGTTCCGCGATGGCGGAATCATGGCTGGCACAAAGAAGCCCGAATACGGTCCCGTGATCGACATCTGTACAGAAGCATCACTGCGCGAGTTGGCAACACCAGCTCTTCTTGCAGTGCTCACTCCCGTCATCGTCGGTTTCGGTATCGGTTGGCAGGCACTTGGTGGTTTCCTCGCAGCAGGAATCCTCACCGGCCAGCTCATGGCGAACTACCTCAGCAATGCAGGTGGCGCATGGGACAACGCCAAGAAGTACATCGAAGATGGACACCACGGCGGTAAGGGTTCAGACCCATACAAGGCAGCTGTTGTTGCCGACACCGTTGGTGACCCATTCAAGGACACTGCTGGCCCTGCACTCAACCCGCTCATCAAGGTGATGAACCTTGTGTCGTTGTTGATTCTTCCAGCAATCATCACAAATCAGCATGACGACGCAAAGCGTCTCATCATTGCTGCAATTGCCGTTGTAATTCTCGGTGGTTCGGTCATCCGTTCTAGCCGTCAGCGTTCAGCAATTTCAGCTAACTGATCAACCTGTACACAAAGGGCCCGGGCAGCGATGCTCGGGCCCTTTGCTATTACCCCACTAGCGTTCATTGAATGCTCGCACTGCTTAACCCCGAAGATCTTCTCGCTAGTGGAGGCATCCTCCTTCTTGGAGCAATCATCTTTGCTGAATCCGGATTGCTCATCGGATTCTTTCTTCCTGGCGACTCACTTCTCTTCATCGCCGGCTTTTTCTCCAGCAGTGCGGCAAAGAGCGTTTCAGATGTTCATCTTTCACTTCCGCTCGTCATGCTTGTCGCAGCCGCGATGGCAATCATTGGTGACCAAGTTGGTTATGTCATCGGCAATAAGGCGGGCCCTGCTTTATTCAACCGCCCGAAGTCGCGACTGTTCGACCCTGCACATGTTGCGAAAGCACAGGGCTTCTTCGACAAATACGGAGCTCGCACCATCATCCTTGCTCGCTTCGTTCCGATTGTTCGCACGTTCGCACCAGTTGTCGCTGGCGTGGGCAGCATGCACTACCGAACCTTCGTTCGCTACAACATCATTGGTGGCATTCTCTGGGGATGCGGGTTGCCACTACTCGGCTACTTTCTTGGACAGTTCGACATCGTGAAGGACCACATTGAGATAGCTGTTCTCGCCGTCGTTGCACTTTCGTTGTTGCCAGTGGCTGTTGAATTCATCAATCATCGTCGCAACAAGTCAAAGCACTAGGCAGACTGCACTCATGCGTTATCTGAGTTTGGAATGGTTAGAGGCGATGCAGGCACAGGTGGCCGCATCGGAATCGCTGACTCAATTGGCAAGCACTAACAGCATCGGCGTCACACAAGTTGTCACCGATGGACCTGAAGGAACGATCGTGTATCACCTACAAGTTGGTGATGGAGTTGCTGTATTCGGACCGGGACCTGCATCCAATGAACATGTCCGCATGGAACAGTCATGGCAGACAGCGGTTGATGTCGCAACAGAGGCTGTCCCTGCACAAGAGGTTTTCATGAAGGGCCTCGTCAAGATCTTTGGCGACCCACAGAGCATCATGGAAAACGTTGCTGTCTTCGCCGCTCTTGACACCGCTTTCACTGCGGTGCGCGGCATCACCGAGTATCGGTAGATCTACCGAGAAGCAGCCGTGACAGCGGTTGTAACGCTGTGTGAGGCCCCAGCGTCCCCATTGCTACCCCAGAAGGCGGAAACAACGCCCAAGAGGCCTGCAGCTGCAAATACGGCCACTCTGGCTAAGGACTTCTTCTTCATTGCAACACCTCCTCTGGCATACCTGATAATTCCGACTGCTTTAGTCAGGTATTAAATCAGACCCACTGCCCCGTCCGCAACCTGGAACCAGAAAATGAGAAAGGGCCCGCGGGGGGAAATCCCCAGCGAGCCCTTTTCGTTCGAATGAATCGAGATTAGATGAGGCCGAGCTTCTTCACTTCGTCGCGCTCTTCGACCAGCTCTGCAACAGATGCATCGATGCGTGCGCGGCTGAAGTCATCGATGTCGAGACCCTGAACGATGCTGTAGTTGCCGTCCTTGCAGACGCATGGGAACGACGAGATGATGCCCTCTGGTACGCCGTAGCTGCCGTCTGAAGGAATCGCCATCGAGACCCAATCACCTTCTGGTGTGCCGAGTGCCCATGAGTTCATGTGATCAATGGCTGCGTTTGCTGCAGATGCTGCAGAAGACAATCCGCGTGCCTTGATGATTGCAGCGCCGCGCTTTGCAACGGTGGGGATGAAATCGTTTTCAATCCATGCCTGATCATTGACGAGCGCTGCTGCATTCTGACCATTGACTTCACAATGGAAAAGGTCTGGGTACTGCGTGCTGGAGTGGTTACCCCAAATGGTCATCTTCTTAATGTCGGTGACCGACTTGCCGACCTTTGTTGCCAACTGTGTCATTGCGCGGTTGTGGTCAAGGCGTGTCATTGCGGTGAAACGGCTTGGGTCGAGACCCTTTGCGTTGTTCATCGCGATGACTGCATTTGTATTTGCTGGGTTACCGACAACGAGAACTTTGACGTCCTTCTTTGCTGCAGCAGCAAGTGCCTGTCCCTGAGGCTTGAAGATGCCACCGTTTGCGCTGAGAAGATCGCCGCGCTCCATGCCGTCCTTACGTGGCATAGCACCAACGAGGAACGCGGCATCAGCATCACCGAATGCAGTCTCTGCATTGTCGGTACACACCACGCCAGCGAGCAATGGGAATGCGCAGTCGTCAAGTTCCATACGAACACCTTCGAGCGCACCAAGTGCAGGTGTGATTTCGAGGAGCTGCAGAATCACGGGAGTGTTAGGGCCGAAAACGGCACCTGAAGCGATACGGAAAAGGAGGCTGTAACCAATCTGGCCGGCTGCACCGGTGACGG
>CALBSD010000022.1 GCA_937927625.1 uncultured Actinomycetes bacterium
ACAATTGAGAGCTTCTGGATTTCACCACAAGAAGCAATTGAACGTGCACATGAAAAGGACCTCATGTTGATGCCGCCGACGAAGGCAAACATTGAGTTTTTGTTGCCTTTCAAGACTGCAGATGAAGTCTTAGAAGCCGCTTCAAAAGTAGGCATGCCGCAAACGATTTTGCCGAAGTTGAAAATTGACTCCGACGGTCGCGTGTTGGGAATCGCTATGCCTGGGGATCCGGACTACGCCGCACTGTGACTCCCACTGCGGCGTCTTCGTCGCGTGCGGAACAACCAGCCATGTCGCTGTTATCAGGTGTATCAGCAATGATGCCCGCTGCAATTCGTGAGAACACTTCAGCTGCTTTGCCAATTCCTGCAAGTACAACTGGTTCGCCTGCATCGCCACCTGCAGCAACGGTTGGTTCAATCGGAACTTGACCGAGAAGTTCCACACCAATTTCATCGGCGAGTGCTTGACCGCCGCCAACGCCAAACAATGCGTAACTCTCACCGTGATCACATTCGAATGTGCTCATGTTTTCAATCACGCCAGCGACGCGTAAGAAACTGCGACGCGCCATATCAGCAGCACGAATCGCAACCTTCTGTGCTGACACTGCAGGTGTTGTCACGATAAGAAGGTCTGTGCGCGGCAACATGCGTGCAAGACCCATCTGCACATCGCCAGTTCCTGGTGGCATGTCGATCACCAAGTAATCGAGGTGACCCCACTGCACGTCGTTCAAGAATTGTTCGACTGCTTTCGTGAGCATGAGGCCGCGCCACATGAGTGCCGTGCCTTCGTCTTCCACCAACATTCCAGTGGAGACAACTTTCAGAACACCATTTCCGACGACGCGCTCATTCGGAATGATCATCGGCTTCTCGCGACCATCAATTTTTTGCGCTTCAAGACGGTCGGGCATGCCCAACATGCGAGGAATGGAGAAGCCCCAGATGTCGGCATCGAGAACGCCCACGGTTTTTCCGGCGGCTGCCAATGCTGCGGCCAGGTTCACGGTGACGGAGGATTTACCTACGCCACCCTTGCCGCTAGCGATGGCCAAGACTCGGGCGGAGGTGGGCACGGCTGTGTCGGTGGCGTTCTCCCGGGCATTCCAGCGAGCGCGCGACATCACGGCGGTGCGCTCGTCAGCGGTCATCTCGCCCCAGTCGATCTTCACCTTTTGCACCCAGGGGTGCACTTCAAGGCGGCTGCGAATGTCCTTTTGGATCTGGGCGCGCAAGGGGCAGCCCCGAATGGTGAGCTTGACCCCAATGGTGACGATGCCGTCCACCATGGTGATGTCCCCGGCCATTCCGAGGTCCACGATGTTGTCGCCCAACTCGGGGTCGATGACAGCGCGCAAGAGGTTTCGGACCTCTTCCTCGGTGGGAGCGGGGGCTGTCTTCTGGCTCACAAAATGAAGTGTACGGGGGTATCGGAAATGCGGTTAGGCATGCCTAGTATGAAGGCAACCCGGTCCCGTTTTGGAGGTCATCATGATCACTCTCACCGATACAGCAGCAAAGAAAGTCGCTCAGCTTCTCGCTGACGAAGGCGCACAAGATCTTGCACTTCGCGTTTCCGTGAAGAGCGGCGGATGCTCCGGCTTCTCCTACGACATGTACTTCGATGGCGACATCGCAGCAGATGACGTCACACTCACCTTCGGTGATGTGAAGGTTGTTGTCGACCCAGCATCAGCACCGATGCTTGAGGGTGCAAGCCTTGACTTCAAGGACTCCCTCACCGAGCAGGGTTTCGCTATCTCCAACCCGAACGCAACACGTTCATGCGGTTGCGGTAAGTCGTTCAGCTAATCCCTGCGGCTGCGAGAGTTTCTCGCATCTCATTCACATCGAAGATCGCATCGAGTCGATCAATCTGAATGCCCTGTGCATCAGTGATGTACAACAACGGTTCGTAACTGAGCTTGTACGCCTGAATTGCTGGTGATGCTTCCGTTGCTGTTTTGTCTTTGTACACGTCTGCATGCACGAAAACAGCCTTATCTCCAAGGGTTTTTGACAGTTCGATGAGTGCATCAAGACCCGGTGCACATGTACCTGTTGTGCAATACGCAGGTGTACCAATGAGGTACACAACAGGCTTTCCGCTCTTCAACGCATCAGTGAGTGTGACTGCATGGAATGGACATGTTCCTTGTGGACGTGTGCAGATGGGATTCACTCCACGTGCGTTATCAACTGTTGGTGTGTCGAACGGTGGAAGTTTGTCGCCAACTTTTGGCATCACAACATCGCTGCGCTTCAACACTTGAAATGAAACCTCTGCATCAGGTGCGACATCAAGAATCAACACATAGATGCCGTCTTTCTTGATGTTGAAAGTGAATGGCCAGTACGGAGTTGACAAGTTCTCGTCGTAACGCTTCGCAGAAACTTTTTCGATGACAACTTCATTTGTTTCTGGGTCGATGACTTTGCCCGTCAACTCATTTGGCAAATTCACTTTTCCAGCAGTGGTGAGAACACCTGTTTTGTCCGCCAATGAAATGGGGAGGCGAATCTTGCCGGGGATGATGGCATCGGGAGAGAAACGCTTAGCGATCTGCAGTGAGCCTTCGAGACCTGCCAGCACCTTGCCTGTGGCCACGGTGGAGTCGGTGGCAATGGAGTCAGTGGTGGCAGGGGAATTGCCTGGGCCACAAGCCGCGAGGACAGCCCCTGCGCCCAGTGTTGCCGAGAGGGCAAAGAATTGACGGCGGCTAAACATCTGCGAGGGATTCATCGTCCTCAATCGTATGCCCGCCTTATGGGTGCGTAGGATTAGAGGCATGGCAGCACCCGCACATCCTCCATATACCCCCGTCGTCCGCGCAGGAGATTGGGTTATCGTTTCCGGTCAGCTTGGAATGAAGGATGGAGTCCTTGTTCCTGGCGGTGTTCGCGCTCAGACGCAGCAAGCCGTGATCAACCTCAAGGCTCAGTTGGCCACCATGGGTGCAACTATTGATGACATCGCGAAGACCTTGTGCTTCCTCACCGACATGGATACCTTCCCAACGTTCAATGAGATGTACGCATCTGGTTTTGGCAAGGCACGCCCAGCACGCAGCACCATTGGTGTGAAGGAACTTCCTTTCGGCGGCGCAGTGGAAATTGAAGCATGGGCATATCTGCCTGTGGCTGCAAAGAAGCCTGCGAAGAAGACCGCAAAGAAGAAGTCGGCTGCGAAGAAGGCTCCTGCCAAGAAAAAGGCAGCAGCAAAGAAAGCAGTAGCGAAGAAGACTGTTGCAAAGAAGACTGCAAAGAAAGTCGCGCCGAAGAAGGCTGCAAAGAAGTCCACCGCAAAGAAGAAGAAGTAATCCGATGCCTGGTCCATTGATCCTTGTTGCAATCCTTTTCGGATTTCCTGTTGTTGTTGGTTTGTCCACGGCAGCTCTCGCCGGCCTTCTTGGCCACCTTCTCTATAAGGACGCAGAAATTCGTCACGAAGGTAGCGAACTTCTCGATACCAACATCTGAGTTCGCTCAGTCGTTAGGTCACTTCTATGTCTGCTGACCTTCTTGTTCACAACGCGTTACTCGTTGCAACTGTTGATGCAACGCGTCGTGAAATTCCTGGTGGATGGGTTGCCATCACTAATGGTTTGATTTCTGGGATTGGTTCTTCCACAGACCCAATGCCCGAAGCCACCGAACGTATTGATGCATCTGGTTGTTTGGTGACACCAGGACTCATCAATACACATCACCACTTGTATCAAAACCTCACGCGCGCATATCCACCGATGACGTCGTCGCCGTTGTTCGGATGGTTGCAAACGTTGTATCCACTGTGGCGTGCTTTGAATGAAGAGTCCGCGCACGTTTCTGCGTGGATTGGATTGGCAGAACTTGCATTGTCTGGTTGCACAACATCAACAGATCACTTGTATCTGCACCCACGAAATGGTGGAGATTTGTTGAGTGCTGAAATCGCAGCAGCAAAAGATTTAGGAATTCGTTTCCATCCGACGCGTGGCTCGATGTCGTTGTCAGAGAAAGACGGCGGTCTTCCGCCCGATGATGTGGTGCAAGAAGACGATGAGATTCTTGCGTTGTCACAAGCCGCAGTAGAACGCCACCATGACCGTTCATTCGGCGCGATGACACGTGTTGCTCTTGCACCGTGTTCGCCATTCAGCGTGACGAAGGATTTGATGATTCGTTCTGCAGAACTTGCAGAGAAACTTGATGTTCGTTTGCATACGCACTTTGCAGAGAACGCTGAAGACGATGATTTCTCAATTGCGACGTTTGGTTGCCGACCCTTTGAATACTTAAAAGAAGTGGGTTGGTTGAGCAACCGCACGTGGGTGGCACATTGCGTTATGCCGAACCCGGAAGAGATTGTTCAGTTGGGTGCTGCTGGAATTGGAGCCGCACATTGTCCATCGTCGAACTTGATTCTTGCGTCGGGTATTTCTCCTGTTGTTGATTTGCGCAAAGCTGGCGTGCATGTGGGCTTGGGAGTTGACGGTTCATCTAGTGCTGACTCTGCTTCTCTCTGGTTGGAAGCACGCACTGCAATGTTGTTGGGCAAATTGAAGAGTGGTGCCGATGCCGCTGATGCACGCATGGCATTAGAAGTCGCAACAATTGGTGGTGCTGGTTGTTTGGGCCGTCTCGGTGAGATTGGACAAGTTGTTGTTGGCCAAGTGGGTGACCTTGCGATTTGGGATCTCACCGG